>JAZRXV010000154.1:0-9239 GCA_045600405.1 Candidatus Cryptobacteroides sp. | reverse complement strand
CCTGCGTGAGCTGAATTAATATTAAAAAAGATTACCTTTGTGAAAATACAAAATAGAAATCATGAAAAAAATCATCATCCTGTTAGTTTCAATTATGTTCGCATGGCCGACATTTGCTCAGACAAAAATCTATTGTGAGTTGCTTGGAACGCAGGTTCCGTTATCCAAGAAAGTGACCGTTTCCGTTGATTTCGGACAGAAAAGCAAGCTCTTTTCCAATGATACCCTTGTCGATGAGAATGGAAAGGCCATCGTTTTCAACTCAATGGTCGACGCCATGAATTACATGGGAACTATGGGTTGGGAATTCGAGCAGGCATATGTCGTTACTATTGGAAGCGGTAGTTCAGTAACAAACGTTTACCACTGGCTTCTCAGCAAGTATGTTGACGGGAACGGCGAATCTGCCAATCTGAAGACGGTCAACATTGTCAACAAGGAGAAAAAAGCAGCTGCAGCGTCTGAGCAGGCAGCGGTAGAGGCTGCCACGGGAGAGCCTTCTGACGGAGAATAGACATCGATCAGGTAAAAATTCATTGAAAAGGGGAAATATGGCAAGACTGACACCACGGGAACTGGCGGGGATGATAGACATCAGCGCAGTTCGTGCAGAATCCACTTTGGCAGAAGTGAATCAGATAGTTGAGGCGGCCAGGAAGCATCACTTCATCTGTGTGTTCTCCATGCCGTCCATGCTGCCGTACGTCTTCGAGGGGCTCCAGGGCACGAAGGACGTGGGGATAGGCGGCATCGTGGGTTTCCCCTCAGGGGGAGATACCACCGAAAGCAAGCTGTGGCAGGCCAAAGACCTGAAGTGCCGCGGCTGCGACGAGATAGACATGGTGATGAACATCGGCAAGCTGAAATCCGGGCTCTACGGTGACGTGGTCGAGGAAATCAGATGCATCAAGGCTGCGGTGAGCCCGCTCCCGCTGAAGGTAATCATCGAGGTGGCTCTGCTGACCGACGAGGAGGTGGCCAAGGCTGCCGCTCTGGTGTTGGAGGGAGGTGCGGACTTCGTGAAGACCGGTACGGGATGGGCAGGTGCCACCGACATGCACCACGTGGAGATCATCCGGCGCACAGTGGGCGACCGTATCAGGCTGAAAGTGGCCGGAGGAGTCCGTTCGCTGGCAACCCTGGAGGCAATGTATGACGCCGGTGTGTCGCGCTTCGGCATAGGCTACAAATCCGCCCTGCAGATCATGCAGGAGTGCATAGATAGGGAAAACAATGAATGATCTTGTTATTGCATACGACCTGGGTACGGGCGGCATAAAGTCGTCTGCCGTATCCGTGGAGGGGAAGGTTATAAACTCCTCCTTCGTTGCATACGATACCTGCTACGAAGCGGGCGGCATACAAGAGCAGGCCCCGGGGGACTGGTGGCGTGCGCTGGTGGAATCCACGCACCGTCTGCTGCAGTCGGAGGGAGTGGATGCCGGAGCCGTGCGTGCCGTGGCTATCTCGGGGCACAGCCTTGGCGTGGTGCCAATAGGCACCGACGGCAGTCTGCTGAGGCAGAAGACCCCCATCTGGTCCGATACACGGGCCCGGGAGGAAGCTGAAGCCTTCTTCCGCAAGGTTGATTACCGTGCGTGGTACGGGGAGACAGGCAACGGATTCCCGGCAGCGTGCTACCCTCTGTTCAAGATAGCATGGTACCGGAAGCACGAGCCGGAGATGTACAGTCGGATAGACAAGGTGATAGGCACGAAGGACTACTGCAACTATCGTCTTACGGGGCGTCTGTGTACGGATTATTCGTATGCATCGGGGTGCGGAGCCTTTTCCCTGCACACCTGGACGTACCGCGAGGACTACATGGAGGCGGCCGGCGTGCCTTGCCGTCTTTTCCCGGAACTGATTCCGTCGGACGGCATCGTGGGTGACGTAACGCCGCAGGCGGCCGCTGAAACGGGTCTTCCCGCAGGGACTAAGGTTATATGCGGTGGCGTGGACAATTCCTGCATGGCCCTTGGAGCCAAGGGCATAGCGGACGGAAGGGTATATACCTCGCTGGGCTCCTCGGCGTGGATTGCTCTGGTGTCCGCTTCACCGGTGCTTGATTTCCAATGCAAACCTTATGTGTTTGCCCATGTCCTGCCGGGGATGTATGCCTCCGCACTGAGCATCTTCTCTGCCGGGACCAGCTTCCAATGGGTAAGGAAGATGCTGTGTGCCGACTTGCTGGAGAAAGAGGAGAGGGGGCTGCTCGACTCGTATCAGGAGATAGACCGTCTGGTGTCGTCGTCCGCTCCCGGAGCCAACGGCGTGCTCTTCAATCCCAGCATGGCGGGAGGCTCCATGATGGAACCGACGCCCGATATGTCGGGGGCCTTCGCGAACCTGAAACTGGAACATACACGCGGAGATCTGCTGCGTGCCGTCCGGGAAGGTATCGCCATGAACCTTCGCATCGCTCTCGACTTGCTGCGCCGCAATAACCGCGACATGGAGCGCATGCTGATTGTGGGCGGCGGTGCAAAGAGCCCGACGTGGATGCAGATATTTGCCGATATTTACGGTCTGCCTGTAGAAAAGACCAATATCGACCAGGAGGCGGCCAGCCTGGGTGCCGCGGCCCTTGCCCTGAACGGAATAGGCTTATGGGAGGGCTATGACCAGATAGACCGGCTGCACCGGACTGAGCGCAGCTACCAGCCAAGGGAGGAATACAGGGACGTGTACGCAGATGCCCAGCAACGCTTCGAGGCTTTGCGGGACAGCATAGCAGATATGAACATAAAAACACAAGCTATATGAACAGTTTTGAATATTACAATCCGGTGCGGATCCTTTTCGGTGCAGGTGAACTGAAGAAAATTGCCGTGGAAGCCAGGAAATTGGGTAAAAGGGCATGTGTCGTTTCATACAAGGAACTGGCGTTCCTGCAGCCTCTCATGGACAAGATCGAGGGGATGCTACGCCAGGACGGCATGGAAGTGTTCACTTTCTATGAGGTGGAGCAGAACCCGGAAATAAAGACGATAAAGCGGGGAGTGGAGTTCTGCCGCGCCAACGATGTGGACCTCGTAATCGGTGTAGGCGGCGGCAGTGCCATGGATGCAGCCAAGGCTATTGCAGCCGGTATCCACTACGAGGGTGATCTGTGGAACATGGTGTTCAGCCGTCACGACAATGTGCAGGCTGTTCCGCCCGAGACATCCCTGCCGACGCTGATGATACCTACCCTGCCTGCCACGGGAAGCGAGATGAACAATTGCGCCGTGGTCAGCAACAGCGAACTGAAAGAAAAATCCTATATCTGGAGTCCTTGCCTTTATCCTAAGACATCCATCATCGACCCCGAACTGACGCTCACCCTGCCGCCTCTCCAGACGGCCTGTGCCGCTGCGGATACGATCTCACATGTGCTGGAAATCTATCTCAACGGGGAGGAGGACAGCGACGTACAGCATTACTTCCAGGAGGGCGTGATGCGGACCGTCATAGACAACGTGGGCAAAGTGCTGGAGAATCCCGCCGACATATCGGCACGCGCCCATCTGCAATGGGCAGCCACCTGCGGCATCAACGGTTGGGCATCTCCAGGTGATGCATGGACACCGATCCATCAGGTCGGGCACGTGCTCACCTCACGTCACAGAGTTCAGCATGGTGCATCCCTCGCAATCCTGATGCCAGCATGGATGCAGTATATGTACTCACGCAGACCGGCACAGTATTTCCGCTTTGCAAGAAACGTCATGCAGGTAAGCGTGGAAGGTAAGACGCAGGAGGAGGTCATATTGGAGGGAATCGCCCGCTTCCGTGCTTTCCTGAGCGATATCAAGGTACCTCTGACCCTTCGCGAGGAGAACATCACGGAAAATGACCTGCCGGCCATCGTGGACGGTGTCGTCAAGGTCAGTTTCGGCAGCGACGGTATGCTGAAATGCATTCCTCCTGTCAGCCGCGAGGACATCATGGAAGTGCTGAAACTTGCGTTCTGAGGCACGTCAGTGCAGCCAGCGGCAATGCGAGGAGAGCGTGCCGTACTTCCCGTCGTTGAGCGTCCAATAGACCTTGCCCGAAGAGTCGAACTCTATCAGCTGGGGCGAGGTGCCGCCGCTTTGATGACCTGACCAGTTGGTCAACAGGAAATGGCCATTGTCCAATTCATCGGTTTCGGCTGCAAAAAGAATCTTGCAGCCTGGTAAATCATCCTGTCCGAAGAAGAAGATCTCTTCTCCTGTCTCACGGTCGATCATCTGCACGCCATGAGTATCGCCGAGGGGAAGGAGCAGATTGCCCTCTTTTGTTTCCGCCACGGAGAAAGCACCTCCTCTGATGGAATAGGTCCTGACTGTAGTCCCCTCAGCGTCTATTTCATACAGGACTGGGCGGCCCAGGACAGGGATCAGGTAATTGCCGTTTCGCGCCTTGCACATCTGACGGCATTGCATGTGGGGGTTGTCATTCCCCAAATCCTCCTTGACACGGATTTCCTTTCGCGTCTTCCCATCCTTGTCCAGTTCGACGATACGGGTGGGGACACCGTTGATAGCAATCAGGAAGCCTCCGTCGGGCAGTACGGAAGCGTGATGGATTTCGCATCCGTCCGGTGCAGGATAGTCCCATAGCGTTTCATGGTCCCTGTTGATGAGCATCGCTCCTTTCTTGTAGGAAAAGAGGATGTTGCCGTCCGCTTCCTCTACGCTGTTGCATTCCACGCCCTCTTCGTAGGGCGGCACGGCATGCTGCCATTCGATTTCACCCGTATTCCTGTCGATGATCACGATGGCGTTGTTCATGGATCCTGACAGCAGCAGTTTCTCCTGCCGGTTGCTCCGGTAATTACACGCTGTCAGAGCAGTCAGGGCCACAAAGGCCGCAATTAAAGATAAACCTATCCTGTATCTCATAATAATAGTTGATTTCATATTCCCTTCTCTCCCGTTATCCGGACTTCCATATGCAAAGTAAACAAAAATTGTGTTATAGTCTCAATTGTGCTAAATTTGCTTTGCAATGATAGATTTCGATCCAAATACACAGGACGCACTGATGCCGGCCGACACCGCAATGAAGTTCATGACCTGGGCCAGCTACTACAATGGGCTGGACCTCGTCCCGGAGAAGAGCTTCGCGGACTTCATGCGTGACGGCAGGTACCTTTTTGCCAAGGAGGACGCAGCCCGGCTGGACCGTCTCAAGGATGTTCTTTTCAAGTGCTTCGAACCCTCATCCGTAGCGAAAGCCACAGCCGCGCTGAAGCGGGCGAAGGAGCTGGACGAGCCCTGCCCCTTCCCTGAGGAATCATTGAACGCACTGTTCGGCGAGATCAAGCCATAATGCCTGCCCTTGGGTAGAGGGTGGGGAGTACGACGAGTTTTACGACGACTACGTGGATGGGAAATGTAAAGCCCCGGAAACTCATTGATTCCCGGGGCCTGAGCTGAAGGGTGTGAATACCTTTGTCGCTTATTTCTTGAAGAAGCGGTTGTAGAGGCCCTGGAAGCCTGCACCGTGGCGGGCCTCGTCCTTGGCCATCTCGTGAACACTGTCATGGATAGCATCGAGGTTGAGCTGCTTGGCGACTTTGGCGATGTCCATCTTGCCTGCGCAGGCGCCTTCCTCTGCCATCATCCTCTTCTCGACGTTGGTCTTGGTATCCCATACCACCTCTCCGAGCATCTCGGCAAAACGTGCTGCATGATCAGCCTCTTCGTATGCATAGCGCTTGAAAGCCTCTGCAATCTCCGGGTAGCCCTCGCGGTCAGCCTGACGGCTCATGGCGATGTACATACCTACTTCAGTGCACTCTCCAAGGAAGTGGTCCTTAAGGCCCTGACGTACGAAATCACCGTCAGACCCTGCAGGAATTGCATTGGCAATACCGAGCTCATGCTCTGTTACAAACTGAAGGCCCTTGTTTTCCTCTACCAGATTGAACTTATTTCCAGGAACCTTGCACATAGGGCACATCTCGGGCGCTGCGTCACCCTCGTGAACATAACCGCAGACCGGGCAAATCCATTTAGCCATAATCTTATTCTTTTATATTCGTTATTGTTTATTTATTCCCTTGGTCGGATCCGTCCTTCCAAGTTTATGATGCAAAGATAAAGATATTCCTCCGAACAAAATTATATATATTGGCACCTTGGAGGTAAATTTCGGCACATTTATAATATTTTCATTATCTAATACCGAAATGTACCATTATTTACCTATCTTTGTACCCACAGATAAGCGTTCCCGGACCATGGCAACACAAGATATCAAGAACATCTACAAAGCGGTATGCGAGGCGCCGAGCGGCAGCGGCTTCCATATCGACCATATGCCCGACTTCCTCTACAAGGGAGACATCGACGACGGGATACCGCACGTTCATACCTTCTACGAGATACTCTGGTTCCAGGAGGGCAAAGGATCGCATTTCGTCGATTTCCAGGAATACCCCATCCGTCCCGGCACCATCTTCTTCCTCACTCCCGGCCAGGTGCACCACTTCGACGGCAGCGATGCCTACAAGGGGCTGGCCATCAAGCTCTGCACCGATTTCATGCAGAGCTGGGGCGAAGACAGCGACATCTTCGTCAAGTATGACCTGTTCCACACCTTTGACACCACCCCGTACTTTGTCATAGACGATGACACGTCTGCGCAGCTAACGGCATTGGTGGACGAGATGGAGGAGGAACTGAAGGCCGGAAAGGGCATAGGGCACATCGATATGCTTCGCTCGCTGCTGAAGATCTTTCTGATCAAGGTCCACCGTTACGGACGCAAGGAGGGCGAAGTTCAACTGGACGGACTCAAGCCTGCACACAGACTGTTCGTGCAGTTCCGGAGGATGCTTGAGAAGGACTATGCGACCAAGCATACGGTGCAGGAGTACGCTGACGCGCTGAATGTGGCTGTTCGCACATTGAACAAGTGTGTGAACGAATGTTCGGGACGCTCGCCCCTGGCCTTCATAACCGAAAGGATCATGCTTGAGGCCAAACGCGAGGTCAGATACAGCAATCTTATGATAAAGGAAATAGCATACAACCTCGGTTTTGAGGATCCTTCATATTTCGTGAAGCTGTTCAAACGTCAGACGGGAATGCTGCCGTCTGACTTCCGTGGGATGGATGAGGTCCCGCATTGCGTAGCCAGAACATAACAATAATAAATATAAACACATGAAAGTAGGAGACAGAATCCCGGATATACTGGGAACCGACCAGTTCGGAAATGAAATCAAAAGCAGCGATTACCGCGGAAAGAAAATAGTACTTTACAGTTATCCGAAAGCCAACACAAGCGGATGCACCGCCGAGGCCTGCTCACTTCAGGCACATAAGGCAGAACTTGAGGCGGCCGGATATGCCATCATAGGCGTATCCAAGGACAAGCAGGATGCTCAGGCAAAGTTCGCCGACAAGTTCGGCCTGGAGTTCCCGCTTATCGCCGATACTTCCACCGAACTTCTGCAGGCGCTTGGCTGCTGGGGTGAGAAGGTTGCCTGCGGCCATAGGACAGTGGGAACGCTCCGTACCACATATCTTGTGAACGAAGAAGGTATTATCGAGAAGATATTTGTTCCGAAGGAAATCAAGACAAAGATCCATGCGGAGCAGATTCTTGACTATCTGAAGAAATGACAAGATACAGGACCGGTTCTACGTCCGCTGAATCCACCCGTCCAGGAACGCCATCTGCTCGAGGATGTGGGACCAGATGAGGGTGGGCTTCATCTGGATGCTTTCTTCTTGTCAAGGTCCGCGAAATACTCATCATACTTGCCGCTTTGCACATCATCAAGCATTATTGTGACTGTTGGCAGCAATGCAGGCAAATCCTGCTGAAGAATTGAAAGAATCTCAGGCTCTTCTACTGAAAGGTAATCGTGAACCAGTATCGCGCGCATTCCCTTTATTGCTTTCCATGGAACAGAACTATACTTCGGAAGGAATTCACCCTTAGTATAATTGTCTATTTGAAGGAAAGCCTCGGCCATATTCTGAATGCAAAGACATGATGATCTGAATAGAATCATTCCTGCCGTCGTGGTACCGAAATATGTCTCATCCTTGACATCCTTGGTGGTTTCGATAGCAAATGAAATCTCGTCTATTGCAGACTTCAGCAGCAGTTCAATTCTCTGTTTATACATATATCGCATCATTAAGGATATTCGACTTGAAATCAGGATCCATTTTCGCGGACAATGAGATCACGTCAACATCTCTATCGAGCATTGTCTCAAGTTCATCCTTGATGGCAGCACGTGTCATATAGCTTGGAGTATCAAGAAGCACACAAACATCAACGTCGCTGTCCAGAGACTGTTCACCGCGTGAATAGCTCCCGAACAGTCCGAGTTTCTCAATGCCATACTTTTCAGAATTCTCTGCTTTGAATTTTCTGAGTATGTTCAGCACTTCGACGAGCGACAATTCCTTCCGGATCGGTTTGAGTTCAATGACAGGGGAGAGATTGAGTGCGGACAAAATCTCTTCGATAGCGGTCAATGACTTGCATTGGCCGTTTTCTATGCGTGATATCTGACTTTTGTTCAGTCCTATCATAGCTCCAAGCTCATCCTGCGACAAACCGCGGGACTTGCGGACGGACTTGATGGCTGAGCCGAATGAGGTACTTACATTATTCATATCCCTGTAATTTGTTGCGAATATATGCAACATTGCTGAAATATGCAACAAATTAGCGGATTATTCTTATCCACCCGTCCAGAAACGCCATCTGCTCAGGGATTTGACGGTGCGTTCCGACTTTCCTATCTCGGCTGCTATTTCTTTCCGGGTTGCAGTAGGCTTCATTTGCACCACGTTGAAATTATGAGATCAGAGTGTTGAGACTGTTGAATTGATGAGCTTCTACGGTACCATTAAAGATTGATTACAGATACCTGTGCTCACCCCTGAGATATGACTCGTAGTCATCGACGGCCCAATTACAAATCTTGTTATCGGATGGAGATGTGGCAACAGGGAAGTAATAGGCATCCCGGTCCTCGTAGCGCAGAATCAAACCTTTCGACAGAGCATCTGCAATGATTGATTCCGCCTGTTCACGAGCCTGGTCGGACAGGTTCCATATATTCAAATCAAATATGTTGAATAATGACAAGCAGGAGATGTCACAGAAATTGAACGACTCTCTCCTTTCCATCTTTGCCTGAAGCGAACCGGTGTCAGTGTCGAGCAGCATTGCACGCCCGAAATCGACACAGGTCACCGGATATATCTCTTCCCTTGACTCCCGGAATAGGTAGAGGC
>JAZRXV010000153.1:0-19933 GCA_045600405.1 Candidatus Cryptobacteroides sp. | reverse complement strand
CCTCCGGCGGCTAAAGATCAAGCGCTGCGCCGAGCTCGATGGGCGGCTCGCTTGCGCTTGACTTTTGCCTTGTTATCACCCCAAATGTCTATTAGATGCTTTTTACTGCTAATCTATCACCCCAAATGTCCAGGTGACCTATGCTTTACAGATTTTCATAATACTTCACTCTGGCCTTGAAGCGGGCATCCAGTTCAGGATCGGTCCGGGCAAGGGTGCGCCATGATTCTTCTCCATATACCCCGGACTCCTTCCAGTCGAATATCTTGAAACCGAGTCTGGTGACGAGGTCGGTTTCAGTTATTGTGAAATCGCCGGATGCAATGTCCTTGAATCCCGGATCGGCCACGATCGAACCTTTATCCTTTCCTGTTGCGAGCTGCCACTCCTCGAGAGGAAGGCCGTTGAAACTGACGGAATCCCCATAGTGCCAATAGAGATTTTCGTGGCTGTCAAAATTGACTTGGTTCCAGTTGATGCCGTACATCACACCGCTTGTATAGCATATCAGATTATGGCAGAAGGTGAATGAGAGATGGTCTTCATGACGCGTAGCCTCCATCTGAGCCTTGATTCCATTGACAAGGATATTGTTGGCTATCACATTCTCCTTTCCGTAATGCTGGTGGAAACTTGAACTCTTGCAATTATATACCAGATTGTACTCCATATGGATACCGGTACTGCCCTCGTCAGTATAAAGTCCCCATCCGCCATAGCCATAGGAGTAAATGTCATGGATGCAGTTGTGGCTGACTTCCGTGCCCTCCGAGGATCCGAGGGTATATACTCCACCCATGTCACTGAGCGCACCCCAGCCGATGTGATGGATGTGATTGTAATTGACTATGTTTCTCTTGCTGGGGCTGTGCGAGTATCCCCAGACCCAGCCGATCGACATGCCGGAATAGTTAAAATCGGACACATCGTTGTGGGTGATGCGGCAATCACTTGCCTGGAAAAGCGTCACGCCGACACCAGTCTCACGGACGCGGCTTCCGGTACGGATAATATTGTTGTCGATAGTTATGAATTTCGTCAGATAAGTGTCTTCATCCTCAGGGATAGCAAGCGTGCCAATCTTCACTCCGCCTATGCCCAGGTCATGGACATAGCAGCCTTCAAGGCTGGAATTGCGGCAGGAGTTGCGGAACCATATCCCATTGTTGCCGGTGCAGGCGATCTCACATCTCTCAAATTTGACATTGTCCGCAAAATCAAGCATGACGGAAGCTTCGGAAGAGGCCGCGGCCTGCTGGGGGTCCTCCCCTTTCCAATCCATGGAATATCTGCAATACTCAAAGGACACACCGTTGAATGACAGGTCATGTACACGTCCGTCCCCGGCACCTTCAATCTTAAGGATATTATCCGCCACAGGCACGGTAGCCACTGTTGAAGATATATCCTCACCCTCACGCGGAATATAATATAGCATGCAGGAAGCATTATCATAGAACCATTCCCCCGGGGCATCGAGGAAAGACGCGTCGTTGTCAAAATAGCATTGCGAACAACTGTCCATCGTTACCCATGAATACATCGGGGAAGCGGTTATGAACAGCGTCGAATCCTGAGGCTCAATGGCATAGATGTAGCGGCGGGTGACATCCCATTTATGCAGGAAAGAAGCCCTTACACGCTTCGGGAAGGAAGGGATACCGCCAAGGGCATTGAACATCTCATCGGAGAGTTTCATTTTCTGCACGGCCAGACCTGTACGGTTCCTGCGGTCCGCAGGCTGCCATATGATCTGCTCATCCACAGGATTGGTGACGAAGAGTTCTCCGTCATTCGGTGTCCTGGCCAGAGTCGCACGGGCTCCCCCGACATACAGTTGCTGGAAATCCGTCTTTCCGGCAAGGGTTTTCGAAAGATCAGCCACCCAGACCCCGTCCTTCTCCTTGAATGCAGGAAGGGTCAGGCCACCGGATATGACAGTCTTTCCCATGCCTGCCCCTGATATAGTGATGCACGTATCCGCAGGTCCGAATCTTACCGGCGCGAGTATCCCGTATTCCCCTGCCTTCATGATGATTTCAACAGGACCGGCGGATTTCCCTTTCTCACGGTCAGACCTTATCCGGGCAAGTGCTCCGTCAAGGCTTGCAAGGGGCTTGCGAGAGGAACCGGGGGCATTGTCATTGCCATCAGGACTCACATAATATCTGGCATTGGCGCTAATTGCAGTCGCAATCAGCATAAAAGTAATGAGGAAAAACTTTTTCATAAGTAAATCTTGTAGATATTTCTCAAATATACGAAAACCCGCTGTCTTTTCTTCGGAGTTTATGATGAAATGATAATTAAAATTCATTAATTTTGAAAGAAATATCCGAATATATAACCTATGATGAAAAAGTTACTTATTGCCTTTGCTGCTATGCTGGCGCTTGTTTCCTGCGCCAGCAAGCCATCCATTCCTCTCTATATCTGGGCCGGTGACAACCGTCAGATGGACGATGCTGCTCTCCGCGATCAGTTCGCGTTCTGGAAGTCGCACGGTGTCAATGGTGTATGCTACAACGTCGGATGGGACCTCGATAAGGTCGCGAAGATGTCGGCGATGGCCCACGAATACGGAATGGAATACCACGCATTTGTGGCGACTGTGCTTGATGCGGATCAGGATTCGACGTGGTACACAGTCAACCGTCTCGGGGAGTCGGCTTACGACAAACCAGCGTATGTTTCTTATTACAGGACACTTGACCCGCACAAACCCGCTGTCATAGACTACATCGTTTCCAAGTTCAGCGCACTCGCAGCCGTCCCTGACGTGGATTATGTCCAGCTTGACTATGTACGCTATGCCGACGTCATCCTTGCACGCGGTCTGTGGAAAAAATACGGCATTGTGATGGATGAGGAGTATGCGCCTGCCGACTATTGCTATTGCGATGAATGCGTGGCTGATTTCAAGGCGAAGACAGGAATTGATATCCGTGAAGTCGAGGATCCGTCCAAATGTGCCGAATGGGCCGAATTCCGCTGTGATGTCATCACCAATCTCGTAAACACCGTTGCCGATGCCATTCACGCACAGGGCAAGAAGATAAGCGCCGACGTATTCCCCGGTCCGGACAGTTATGCCCGCTGGATGGTACGCCAGCAGTGGAACGAGTGGAACATAGATGCGTTCTTCCCTATGAATTACAATGACTTCTACCTCCAGCCGGCTTCATGGCTCGGGGAAATAACTGCCGAGGAAGTTAAAAGCATAGAGGGAAAGGGCGCCCCGCTATACAGCGGACTTTTCATCTGCCGCGATTGGGCCAACAAGTCATCTATCGAAGATCCCGAAGGGCACGGATTGCTTCCTTCCGAACTGGAGGAGGCTGTCACCGGAGCGATGGATGCAGGTGCGACCGGCATATGCCTCTTCTCCTCAAATTCGATAACGCCTGAGCACTGGGCCGAACTTGACCGCATCAGAGGAATAAAGTAGCCCTCGGAGGTGCACGGGAAATTAAATTGCAGAGTATTTGCGACTTGCCCCCCTGACGGGAAATCGGTCACAGATACTCTGCAATACTTTTAGAAGCTGTTTATTCGATCACATACCAGTTATATCCGTTGGCAGGGATGGTGACGGTGACTTTGATATTGTACTCCCTGTCGAGGGTGTATCTGACAGGCTTTCCGTCTTTCTCCTTTACAATAGCCTTCTTGGTGAGGCCGGTGTAATAGAGAGGAAGTGTGATTGTACGGACCATATCTTTACCAGTCGGGTTATATACCATTACGAGGCCTTTCTGATCGAGGTCGTGGTTGACATGCATGATTCCGTCCCAGTCGATGCCGTCAGCACGGCGGAGGTGGATGACATCGCTGTTGAGGATATCACGGTACTGCTTGTACCAGTCGATGACTTCCTTGACGGCATCACGGGTCCTGTCGGTATCATAAAGACGGAATCCCCTGTAGCATGACTGCACGCCGAATCCGTAATTCTGGATCATGTGTGCCTTGTATGCGTCCAGATGCTCATCGAGAGGTTCGAGTGTCGCAGCAGCGCCGCCGCCGTGATACTGCACGAGCGGGGTGAAGGTCCAGCTCATCGTAGGGGTGCGCGTCCAGAGGCCATCATAGAGGTTCTGACGTCCAAGAATGATCTGGCGGTCACGTGGAAGGCTCCAGTTGACCTCGCGGTATCCCACACCACACTTGTTGTTACCAATCAGATATGTGCCGTCATCAGGGACATTCATGAAAATGCCGTTGGCGCACATCCACTGATATAGCTCCTGAAGCATAAGTCTCTGCTTCCACTGGGAGTCTTCAAGACCGGTATGATAGGCATGGGTTGTAGAAGCACAAGGATCACCGGAATATGAGCCGTCATGCTCAAGCATGTTCATACCGGTCTTCTCATAGAACTGCTTCACCTTACGGAAATAATCATGGCCCCACTCACTGCAGAGACAAGGCGAACTGCCGAAGGTCATGCCACCACGCTTACCTGTCGCAGGATTGATGATATCAACCTCGTCGCTGATCCAGCGGCTGGCGAGCAGAGAATATGCACCAAGTTCAATGCCCTTGGAATGCGCATAGTCGGCAAGCTCCTTGTATTTGGCGTAATTGGCATCAGAATCGTCCTCCATATTAAGGCCGGAACCGAAACTGATGATCACCATCTCGTAGCCGGTATCGACACACTGGTCTATTGCTTCCCTGATCACCTTCGGATCGCTGGAAGTGCAGTGCATGAAGATAGGGTTCTCAGTCGTCCAAGGAGAAATCTCATTCCTGAAATGCCTGCGGAAAAGGCCCTTTCGCTCACGGTCCTCGCTGTCATAGAGCATGATCCAGTTGCGGAAACTCGTGAACTTGTCACCGTCAGCCATGTGCTCACCCGGCCCATAAGGAAGTTTTACCTGAAGCATGCAAGGATTGAGGAGCCTGTAGTTGACCTGGGATGTGTAACGCGGATCGGCAATCCAATATGTCGTATTCCATGACGAATTGGCCCAGTCGCTCTCGACATAGACATTCTTAGGAGCGGACGGTGTATATGTATTCTTACCCTTCTCGTTATTGCCATTGGCTTCAAGAGGATCACCGTTTGACTCATACTCGACGAAGGCAAGTTCCTCAAGATTCATCTTGTCAAGCACGACAGGCAGGCCCGTCTCGTTCGTGACGTCCATCCACTTGCTGATAATCGGAAGGCCATCGTAGATTGCATAATGGAGGGCAACTTTCACACCCTTGTAATTGTCTGGTCCCTCAAGATAGAAGGTAACTTCCTTTCCTGATATGTTCCAGTCCTTAAGAAGGGACCAGCGGATATGCTTCCATGCCATACGCTTCTGAAGCTCTCCGACTTCGAAATCGACAACACGGAAAGAATTCGGAAGAGGACTGTAGCCGTCAACCCATTCTGTCTTGGAATATCCATATTCGAAAAGGCCGTTGAGCCCGCCGAGAGGGAATGAGCGTCCGTCGAGGACAAGCGCACCTTCAGTGCTGGGAGCGCGCAGGGCTGACTCACCTGTCATGACATTCTCGATATTGATGGTGCTGAGGTTAGGAATCACACGGAAAACACGGCTGACAAGTCCGTTGGTCATGACAATCTCCTTTCCTCCGGACTTCTGATACACACCGGATACGAAACCGGAAGGGTCAAGGAGCCAGTCCTTTTCAGGTTTGGTTGCCACTGGAGCGGCAGGAAGCCCTGCAATCTTGCCGGAAAGGAGGCTTTCCACCCCGGCAGGCATACCTTCAGGTACACCCTGGAATTCCGGAGTCACGATATCCGGGCAGATTTCAGTATATTCGAACGCTCCATCGATGATATCGAAATGGTCGCCGCTCTCACCGTCCTCAGTACTCTCGACAACAAACTCGACGACTTCGCCACGGAGCGCAACATCTATATCGCGTGCCGGCTCACCGCGGCGGATGATTCCACTGTTGTACATTTCCTTTCCATTGCAAAGGATCCTGAAGACAACACTTCCCTCACCCATAGCACCATCCGCCTGTCCGAGACCGACGAATTGCTTAGCATCATCATTGACACTGTAATATACCATAGTACCATCCACAAGAGGGATCTTGACCATGGACGGATCCTTGTAATCGATGCTGCAATCGTTGATACCGATTTTACCTTTGAATGATTTCGTGTTGTTCAGTGTGACGAACTTGAGACGGCAACCAGCCTGCAACCCGACTCCATGCTCATATTTGTCTCCCGCGATGATGAGAGACTCTCCGGTCACAGCCTTGTCTTTGACAGGGGTCCCGTATTGGTGCTCGGCCTTGGAGAGGTCCATATCGCTCAGCAGCCTCGTTCCGCCGAACTGAGCATGAAGAGAGCACGGGACGAGAATAGCAGCGATAAAGAAATATTTAAGAGATGAGATATTCATAAAAAAAAGTTTACAAAAAAAGCGGATGTCTGCCTCATCAGCAGGCATCCGCCTATAAAGAGAATTTTCAAATAAGACTAGAGAGTAGGCACGAAATCACCACCCCAGCCAGAGTTCTGCTTGAGCTTAGGGTTCTTCTCGATTGAGCTGAGCGGAATCGGGTAGAAGTATTCATTAGCCATCTGCATGAACTGGAAGGCATCCTTATCACGAACCCAGAGGTCAACACGCTCATAGTTGAAGTCCTCAGGAAGAAGTGTGTAGTTTGCAGCCTTGGCCTTTGCCTCGTCAAGTGACATCTTGCTCTCATCGAGGGTAGCCCAGCAACCCCACTTCTGAATGCCCTCGAGGACATCAAGCTTGCGGTTACGACGGAGATCCCAGAAACGGTATCCCTCGAAGCAGAACTCAATGCGCTTCTCATCGAGAAGTGCCTGGAGCATCTCCTCCTGGGTCATGCCAGCCTTGAGACCGTACATACCGTCCTCACCAGGCTCGATGCCTGCACGCTTGCGGAGAGCCTTGATACAGTCGTATCCGACTGACTGGTCACCGGAAGCATTTGCAAGCTCGGCATAGTTGAACCAGACCTCAGGGTAACGGATCTCGATCCAGTCGTAATCGTTAAGGGCGATCTCCGTCATCTTGAGCTCTTCCTTGATACCCTTGATACACCAGTAGCCAGGACGAGTGTAGATAGCAACGTCATTTGAGAGGCCGCCGCAGTCAGCGACATCACAAAGATATGGAGCTGTATAGAGACGCCTTCCGGAAACGCCTTCCCAAGGAAGGGCACGTCCGTTCCATGCAAAGCATGCCGCGAAACGAGGGTCACGATTCTCCCAATAGCGCTGCATGTCATAGGTGTACTTGCCAGCCTCATCGATCTTCTTACCGTCAAGCATAGGGAAAGCTTCGAGAAGATCGAAATTGGCCATATCGGTACCAGTGGCATTCTTGGAGATTGAAAGAGGACGTGTACCAGGCTCACGACCCTGGCATTTGTTAGGTGCGATATACACTACAGGGAGGACTGCCTCGATGCCTGCATTATCCTCGAATACACCTGAATAGTCATCTGCAAGGCCGAAACCGTTGGCATTGAGGAAGTCGAAAGCTTCCTTATTGGCAGCGAGAGCAGTTGCAACATATGAGTTATTGAAAGGTGCATTAGGGTTGAAGAGCGGACTCGCCTCAAGAAGGAGCACTCGACCCTTGAATGCAAGAGCAGCAGCCTTGCTGATTCGGCCGTAGTCACTTCCCTCCTGCTTGGCAGGAAGCATGCTGATGGCCTTGTCAAGATCGCCGACCATGAAGTCGAAGCAAGCTTTTGAGCTTGAACGCTCCACCTCGAGATCATCCTCACCATAGACCTGAGGTTTATCTATGATAGGAACTCCACCATGCTCGCGGACCATCTTGTAGTACTGGAATGCACGCATGAAATAGCACTGACCCAGAAGAGGATTCTTGACATCGTCAGCCATAGGTGACTCCTGAAGATTCTGGATTGCTACATTGATGAGACGGATGCTGGAGTAGTTCCAGGTCTTGAAAGAGCCGCCGGCAGTGGTTATCGAAACATCGAAATGCTGGATGCCGATATTCTCATCGGAGTTGCCACCATCCTGAGGCCAGGTCCCGAAAGTATTTGCATAAAGGTTCGTCACATATGCTTTGGCGAGGACCTGATCAGACCAGACGCTGTCAGCAGTGTAGTGGGAAAGGTCCTTGACATTATCCAGGACGTTGCAACTGACAGCTGCAACCAATGAAATTATAAAGAGTGATATAAATCTTTTCATATTCCCGAATTTTTAGAAGTTGATGGAAAGACCGGTTGTGAAAGTCCTCATGATAGGATATGAGTCGAGAGTGTTCTGCTCAGGATCCATTTCCTTCATGCCGTCAATGCTGAAGAGGTTGGTACCGTTGACATAGATTGAGCAAGAGTCAACACCAAGCTTGCTGAGCCAGCTCTTAGGGAGCTGATAAGCGATATTGAGGTTCTTGAGACGGCAGTATGCACCGTTGCGGAGCCAGAATGTAGAATGGTCACCACCATAGAGTGGATCGAGCCATGCACCGGTAACCTTAGGATAGGTAGCGTTAGGAGTCTCAGGAGTCCAGGTATCGCGAGCCCAGAGCTCGAAGTAAGGACGACCTGACTGGAAGACACCACCGTTCATGGTACCGATCAGACGGTCATATCCGCCTACACCCTGGAAGTGGGCGTCAAGTGAGAGACCCTTCCAGCTGAGGCTGAAGCCGAAACCGTAGTTGATACGAGGTGAACCGTTGTCAGAGATATAATCCTTATCCCAAGAGTCAACCTTTCCGTCCGGACCTTCGCTGTAGTCCGCGCCGCGGATATCCTCATAGAGGAGGGTACCGAGGATAGGCTCCTTGCCGAACTGGGTGAATCCTGCAGGAAGAGCATCGATGTCAGCCTGTGTGCGGAGCATCTTGACATAGCGGTAACCCTGAAGACGTGAAGCAGTCTTTCCAAGTCCGCTTCTCCACTCCTGGAGGCCTTCGGTCTCATCATAGTAAACCCAACGGTCCTTAGAGTAACCCATGTTGGCATATACTGCATAATGGAGATCACTGTTGATATCGTCCTCCCATCTTGCAGAGATTTCGAAACCGCGGAAGTCCTGCTCTGCGTAGTTCTCCTGAGCGAGGCTTGCGCCATAGGTATCAGGAACGGTGTTGTTACGGGAACGGAGGATGTCGGTCCTGTCCTTGTAGAATCCGTCGATTTCTCCTGAGAGCCTGCCCCTGAGGAGGCTGTAGTCAATACCGGCATCGTAAACCTTGACGGTAGCCCAAGTCATGAACGGGTTAGGAGTATTACCAATGGTAAGACCGTTTGCCATTGCGCTGCCGAAAGCATATGAACTGCCGTTTGAGTAGTACTCGCGCCAGTTGAATGCGCTGATACCGGAATCATCACCGGTAGAACCGTAAGAAGCACGGAGCTTGAGGTTGTTGATCCAATCGGCGCTCTTCATGAAGTTCTCCTCTGAGATTCTCCAACCGAGGGATACTGAAGGGAAGAAGCCCCAGCGGTATCCTGGACCGAACTTGTAGTTACCGTCCTCTCTGAATGAGAACTCTGCCATGTACTTGTCAGCGTAGTTGTAGCTGAGACGGCCGATGACGGACTGACGTGCGCTCATGGACTCGGAACCGCCGAACTCATCCTTTGCAGGATCGGTTGAGGTCACGAAGATCTGGTCGATGGTAGTGGTAAGCAGATCCTCTGCTCTACCGTTCATTGCCATTCCCTTATACTGCTCCTGCTCATAGATGACCGTAGCATTGACAGTGTGCTTGCCGAAGGTCCTGTCATAACGGAGGAACCAGTTGAGCTGCATGTCATGTGAGAAGTTCGCGTATTCCTGGATATTCGGATAGTTGGAGCTCAAGTTGTGTGAAGTCATGTTGCTTGGAGCAGCCGGCTTGAGCGGATTGGTTGTGGATGCAGGATTGAACACATAACCGATATTGTGGGTTATGAATGCCTTTCTGCTCTGATCATAAGCATTGTATGAGGCGAGGAAGGTGGTGCTCAAGCCCTTGAGAACCTCACTGAGGTCGAGGTCGAAGCGGAGCTGGCCGTCGAGGGAGCGCTTGTCGGTATCCCAATAACGGTCGGCGAGGACCATTTCCACAGGGTTCCATGATGACTGGATGACCGGATAATCTGTACGATAATCACAAGGATTACCCTGTGCATCGGTGTAGAACGGATAGAGACGGCTCCAGTTGAAGGTCGTACGGTAGAAATCAGGAACGGTGAAGTTCTCGACATCATCGTATGGCCAGTAGAAACGGTGGTCGTGACGGAGGTTGCCTGCGAGGTTGAATGTGATCTTGAAGTGATCGGTGACCTTCGCGGTGATGTTTGAACGGAAGTTGTACTTGTTGTACTTCAATGTCTTGTATGAACCGTCCTCATCGTGGAAACCGAGCATCATGTAGTAGGTGATGCGGTCACCACCTCCGTTGACACTGAGGTTGTGCTGCCAGACAGCAGGATTCTGCCATACATAGTCATTGACAGAATAGCTGTGGGTCTTAGCCCATTCAAGTGCCTCCTGACCGTATGCAGGCTCGTTTCCGAGGTTGATTGCAACCTGGTTGAGATACTTGACCTCCTCCTCTGACGTCCAGTCCTGAAGCGGACGGGTCGGGTTGGAGAAGCTGTAGGATCCTGTGTAGTTGAAGATTGGCTTCTGCTTTGCACCGGTCTTTGTAGTCACGACGACAACACCGTTACCAGCCTTTGAACCGTAGATTGCGGAAGAAGCAGCATCCTTGAGGAAGCTGATGGTCTCGATTTCATTTGCGTCGAGGGCATCGAATGCAGCCTTGTCCTTGATGACATCGTTGATGACATAAAGAGGCTCTCCTTCGGAACCACGCATTCTGATTGTTGAAGAAGCTCCGGCGAAACCGGTGTTACCTACGATGGTGACACCAGGTGCACGTCCGGCGAGGGAGTTGGAAAGGTTGGAAACAGGTACCTTTGCGATGTCGTCAGCCCTAACGGTTGCGATAGAACCGGTAACGTTGAGTTTCTTCTGGGTACCGTAACCGACGACGACGATCTCGTCGAGAAGGGTTGTGTCCTCATTGAGAAGGACAGAGACCTTGCCACCATTGTAGGTGACAGTTGCGTTAGCATAGCCGATGCAGGAGATTTCAAGCACGTCGCCTACCTTCACGCCAGGGAGGGAGAAGTTACCGTCAACATCTGTGACGGTACCGGTCTTCGTACCTTTAATGAAGATAGAGGCTCCGATGACAGGATCACCGAGGGCATCCTTAACGGTACCCTGGCAAGTCGTCACCTGCTGCTCGACCATAACACTGGACTCATTGGCTGCCAATGCAGAAGCTCCTGCAAGGATGGCAACGAGTACAGAAACAATTCTAAGGTGCTTTGTCATAAGCTGGTAGATTTGTTTTTTGGTTAAAATGAATAGTTTTATATGGGATATTAATCCTTTTCAACTCATGTGGTTTTCAAGCCAAACCCAGGCATCCACCCTTCAAAGTTAGTAAATTATTATTCATTTCGCGCAAATTATTTTTAAAATATTCTCTACAACATAGTATGACGCACTCCATTTTTTGATTAAATTTGCTAAAAACACTGACAAACTATAAATATTTTTATGAGAAATCTGATTTCATTTTTCGGGGCTCTGATCCTCGCATCAATGGCATTTTCATGCTGCAGCTCTCAATCCACTTTCACGGAATGCGATAACAATCCGGACACCGACTGGTTCCACGAAGCGAAAGTAGGAGCATTCATGCATTTCCTCACGAACGCTGACAATTTCGACCTCGTTGAAAAATTCGATGTCGTATATCTCGCCGACCAGTTGGAAAAGGCAGGGGTAAAGGTCTTCGAAATCACCCTTGGTCAGAATTCGGGTTATTTCAATGCGCCGAATCCGGTCTATGACGAGATTTCAGGGTACAAGGCAGGAGAAAGGACATCGACGCGCGATATACCCATGGAACTGGCCGAAGAACTGAAAAAACGCGGCATATCACTGATGCTGTACCTCCCATGCCAGACCCCTAACAGGGACGAGCAGGCCATCATGAATTTCGGTTTCAACAAGGATGACCCGGGTTCCGACAAATATTTCACCGAGAAAGGCGTGGCCAACTGGGCGAAAGTCATAGCATGGTGGTCCCAGCATTACGGAGACCTCGTGAAGGGCTGGTGGTTCGACGGAGGCTACACATGGTGCGGATTCAACTGGGCAGTCGGCAAGGCATACAACGAAGCTGTCAAATCAGGCAATCCTCACTCCATCACAACTTTCAATCCGGGAGTCAAGAAAGACCTCATCCGCCACTGCCATGCAGCGGACTATACCGCAGGCGAAATCGCCGACCTTCTCCTGACAACGACCACACCGGGACGCTGGGTCGAGGGCGCGCAGGCGCACGTACTTACTTATATAGGCAGTTCCTGGGGCAGACGCGACACACGTTTCTCCGACGACGAGATTGCAAAATGGACCAAGGAGTTCACCGGAGACGGCGGAGTCGTGATGTTCGACGTAGGCCCTAACTACGATGAGAACGCCGGCCCTATCGGAAGCATCAGCGAAGAACAGGTACACCAGTTAAATATCGCAGTAAAGGCAGCAGGATTATGAGGATTTTGACCAGACTGTCCATCATTACAGCTCTTTGCATTCTCCTCCCGGCATCGCTGTGTTACGGGAAAATGCAGTTCAGGATTGCCAAGGACGGTACAATGACGATGCGATGCGACGGGAAGGAATACATCTCACGATCTTCCATAGGCCTTGTGCTCAAGGACGGAGCCCTTCATGCCCCGGTCTCGGCCAAGGTATCGAAAGGGCAGATACGGCTCGGTTTTGACTGCTGTGAAGTACTTCTGGATGCTTCATACCGCGAAAACGGGAGCCTGCGCCTCAGCGTGAATTCCATCCCGGACGAGATCGACGGATTCGTGTTCGGACCTTTCGTCTGTCCTGACTGCACCGAGGCCGGTGAGATCGTCGGTGCGGCATGGCACGGAGACGGGTCCCTGGTATGCATACAGTCCCTCAATCCGAAGACCGAAGGAGAATGCGACCTTGAATTCACCAACAACACCCCGTTCCGCTCCCCTGCAGGAAAAGCAGCGGTCATCGAGGACGGCACGGTCTATCTGAGCTGCTCGGCCGGAAACATGACAAGGCCGCGCTTCATCAAGGAAAACAGGGTGGCCGGAATGAAGAATATAATGACAGAGGCCGTTCCAGCTCCGGAAGGAAGCATCGAGGGCGCTGCTATCGTGCTCACCTGCGCTCCGGACTCAAGGACCATGCTTGAGGACATTTCAAAAATCGAAATCGAGGAAGGAATGCCTCATCCTACCCTTGACGGAGAATGGGCCAAGACCTCGAAACGCGCCGCAGACCTCTATTTCGTCTTCACTTCTTCCGGCATAGAGGATCAGGTCAAGATGGCCGAAAGGGCCGGCGTGCGCTGGGTATATTTCAACGACCCATTCGAGTCCTGGGGTCATTTCGGCATCAGCAGAAAGCAATATCCCGGAGGACTGGACGAATTCAAAGATGTAATCAGCTATGCTCGCGGTCACGGTGTGAACATCGGTTTCCATACGCTGAGCAACTTCATCCATCCCCACGACCCCTTCGTGACCCCTGTCCCCAACAAGGACCTGCTCGCATTCTACCCTACGACCATCAAGAAGGGCTTGTCAGAGACCGATACCGAGATCTTCATAGAGGACGGAGCCGACTACGACGGCAAATGGAACATGAATACGGTGCGTCTCGGAGACGAGCTTATTCAGTTCGACCGTTATGATGCGGAAAGGAAATGCCTCACGGGATGCAGACGAGGCTCTTTCGGCACTGCACCCGCCTCTTATGAAAGCGGAACAGGAATAACGCTGCTCGCTGACCACTATTACGGGACTTTCTTCCCTTCGTACAAGCTTCAGAGCGAGATGGCCGACAATGTCGCCGGTCTCATCAAGGACGCCGGCATCAAACGCATGAGCTTCGACGGCATGGAGGGATGCCTGTGGACAGGGCTTGGCGAATTCGCATGCTCCGACTATGTCAGGCGTGCTTTCCAGACCTTCGGCAACGAGTTGATGTGTGACGCATCCACTTCATCACACTATCGCTGGCATGCCCACACATACTTCAACTGGGGCGAACCTCAGTGGGACTCACATTTCCGCGGAGGTATGTACAACTACCGTTCTTCCAACCAGGACGTCTTCACCCGCAACCTGATGCCCCGGATGCTGGGATGGTACCACATCCAGGAAAGCACCCGCCACTTCGAGCCAACGTTACCGGAGACTCTGGAATTCATCATGTCAAGATCCGTGGCATACGATGCCGGAATGTGCATCATGATCTACAACCACAAGCCTGAAAGTCAGGAGAAACTTGACAAGTACCTCGACAAGGTCAGGGAATGGCAGGACTTCCGATTCAGCGTGGACGTACCGGATGAACTCCGTGCAAGGATGCGCGAGGAGAAGACCGACTGGCATCTGGAGAAGAAGGACGGCAAATGGATTCTCACCGATACGTTCATATCCGACGAGGATATGTCATGGAACGAAAGGACCGTCACCAACCCCGACGGGTCAGTTTACCACGAATCCCTGTGCATGGTGGATCGTAATTCTACCGGGAAAGATGTGCCTCTGATCGTGGAACCGCAGCATTTCCGCATCCGTGTCGGCAACTGCTATAACCACGGAAAGATGGAAGGCCTGAAGATTACGGGACGGTTCAATGCCGAACATCTCAACCTTGAATTCAAGGTCAGCGCTGACGCCGGCGATTACCTCGAATACGACGGAAAGAAGACTTTGTACCATTATGACAAGGACTACAACCTCCTTGAGACCCTGGAGGGTGTCGGAGAGGAGCTTGTTATCCCAGATGCGGGATATTCACCTATACGTTTCCACTACACGATCAGCGGATTGCAGAAAGACGAGCAGATGAAACTTGAATTCAAGCATTTCCGCCCTACCCGCCGTTACGAATTCGATATCAGATAAACAATTATGAGATTATCCACAGCTCTCGCGTCCGTAATCATCGTCTCGATGGCCATGGGAGGATGCAATTCCACCTATACCTACCGGCAGACGGACAACAACAAAGACAACGACTGGTTCCACGAAGCCAAAGTCGGAGCCTTCATGCATTTCCTTGTAGATGAGGAGACGGTAGACCTGATCGACAAATTTGACGTGCAGTTCCTTGCCGACCAGCTGGAAGAGGCCGGAGTCAAGGTCTTTGAGTTGACTCTGGGGCAGAATTCAGGCTATTATATCGCTCCGAATCCGGTCTATGACGAGATATCCGGATACAAGCCGGGAGAGAAGACGTCAAGGCGCGACATCCCTATGGAGATGGCGAAGGAACTTAGGAAAAGGGGCATCTCCATGATGCTTTATCTTCCGGGGCAGGCTCCTTTCTGGGACAAACAGTCCATCGACAATTTCGGATTCGTCCCCTTCGACCGTCTGGGCAGAGACCGTGATTTCACCGAGGAAGGAGTAGAGAAATGGGCACAGGTGATAGCCTGGTGGTCCGACCACTACGGAGACCTTGTGAAAGGCTGGTGGTTCGACGGATGCCGGGATGACATGAAATTCACAGAAGAGGCAGGCGTTGCATATGCGACTGCCGTCAAGTCCGGCAATCCTCATGCAATCGTCGCCTTCAATCCGGGAGTGGAACCCGTTCTGCGGCGCCAGACCAAGGCTTCCGACTATACTGCAGGTGAAGTATCGGAGGACCTCTTCGGATATACAACCGAAAGCCGCTGGATAGACGGTGCTCAAGCCCACATACTGACCTATCTTGGGAAATGGTGGGGCGGCTCCGGATATGACGGATGCAGATTCTCCGATGATGAGCTCTGCTCCTGGACGAAGCAGTTCACATCCGACGGCGGTGTCGTCATTTTTGATGTAGGCCCTAATTTCGATGAGAGCCGCGGACCGATAGGCCGCATTTCCGACTGCCAGTTGCACCAGCTCAAACTCTGCGTCGAAGCCGCGCAGGATCCGGATGGAGATACCACCGACTACTGTTCGTATGTAGAACCATTCATGGGGACAGCAGGACAAGGTTGCAACGGACAGATAATCCCTATGGCCGTACGTCCGAACGGGATGGTACAGCTTGCTCCGGACACCTCTGTAGAATGGACCACAGGATACAGATACACCCATGACAAGATATTGGGATTCAGCCACATGCACCGTTCGGGCGGCGGTGGCGGTTCAGATTTCCAGGATATCCTCTTCCTCCCCCTGCAGGGGGATGCCATGATAGGAGAAAGCCTTCCGGAGCAGATAGGCATACCTTTCTCTCACGAAGAGGAGCATGCCGAACCTGGTTATTACAATGTGATGCTCGACGGCATAAAGTGCGAGCTTACCGCTACACGACGCTGCGGACTTCACAGGTACACCTTCCCGAAAGGAAAGAGCCAGAATATACTTGTCGACCTCAAGCACGGCAACACCACCAATTGCACCACCGTCCGGGAGGACAATTTCGACACGGTCAGGGTGGCATCGCTGGAACTTGTCGGCAGACAGGAAATCAAGGGCTGCAGGATCACGAACGGCTGGTGCCCCGAAATGCACGTTTACTTTGATGCAAGGTTCTCGAAGCCGATCAAGGCCGTGCGCTTTTATGCTGACGGGAAACTCACTGCCGATACGCGTTCTCTCGAAGGTCGCAACGTAAAAGCCCTCCTAACATTCGGTGGTGACGAAAACGAACCCCTCGAAGCATATGTCGGCATTTCATCCGCCGATACGCAAGGAGCGGCAAAGAACCTGCGCAAGGAAGTGGGCAGCAAGGATTTCAAGACTGTCAGGGCTGAAGCGCACAAAGAATGGAACAGCGCACTTTCAAAGATCAAGATCGATGATCCTACAAGCGAAAAGGGCCGCACGTTCTACTCCTGCTGGTATTTCGCACAGGTCTATCCCCTCCTCTGGAGCGATGTGGACGGACGATACCGCGGAGCGGATGTCAGAATCCATAAGGGAGACCATGATAATTACAGCGCTTTCCTCGGAATGTGGGACATATATCGCACACAACTTCCTCTCATAGGGATGGTGCGCCCTGACATAATATCAGATGTAGTCAAGACTCTATACGCCTTCTACGAGGAGAAGGGCATGCTCCCTATCTTCCCGGTCGGAGGCCAGGAATCCAACTGCATGGAGGGCTATCATGCAATGCCGGTCATTGCAAATGCATATTACAACGGAGTCCGGGATTTCGATGCGGACAAGATGCTTGAGGCCATGCGCATTTCGGCATGCACTGACACTTTCGGATACTTCTGCCGCAATTTCCGCGGAGCGAAGAACTATCTGAAATACCATTACATCCCTTGGGACAAGGAGGTTTCCTCCGTTTCCAAAGTCATGGAGCAGTGTTATGACGACTGGTGCATAGGCAGGTTCGCGCAGATGACCGGTCACGATGAAGCCGCTGCGGAGTATTTCGAGCGTTCACAGTGGTTCCGCAACGTATTCGACCCTCAGACCGGACTTATGCGTCCTAAGGGAAGCGACGGGAAATTCATAGAGCCATTCGACCCCGTCTGGTCCAACCACATGCAGATCGACGACCACTTCATGGAAGGGACCTCATGGCACTGGACATTCTCCGTGCAGCATGACCCTTACGGACTGGCCGGTCTCCTGGGTGGAAAGGATGCCCTTGCAGCCAAGCTGGACACCCTCTTCTTCCATATGACACCTGAGGTCCACGGTCCTCATCCTTCGGGAGATATGACCGGATCGATAGGACATTACGCCCATGGCAACGAGCCGAGCCACCATACTATCTACCTGTATGACTTCGCCGGCCGTCCATGGATGACGCAGCAGCTGGTCGGGACGGTGATCGACAATCTCTATCATCCGGATCCGGACGGACTCTGCGGGGACGAGGATACAGGGCAGATGGCAGCCTGGTATGTACTCTCATCCATGGGATTCTACCCTGTCACACTCGCCACAGGCATCTATTGCATCGGTGCGCCGCAGCATGACAGGATTGTCTTCAAGCACTCCGGAGGCACCCTTACAATCGAGGCCCCGGGAGCATCTGAAGGGATGAAATACATTTCCTCCCTCAGCATCAACGGCAAGTCCGTTGACAGATGCTACCTTACCAGGAAAGAACTCTTCGGAGGTGACTCGACAATACAATTCGGGATGTCGTCCACCCCGACCGAATGGGGGCAGTGCGACATCCCGGCAACAGAATAGGTTCAGGCTCTAGCGCTCCAGATCATCCCAATCGTCAGTCCGGAACGGGGCGGCAGGGATACCGAAAGTATTCTTCAGATTTCCCGGCGCCCAGTTGCGGAACGAATAGCGTACTGCAACCGGCTCGGGAACATCATCTGACCATACAATCACGTCCCTTCCCCAACTGGCCATGGCGTGGGCTTTATGGAATACCCTGTCGGCACCGGCAATCTCAAAACCTTCGAGGTCTTCCCCGCGCGGGCCGACGCTGTCAGCCATATCGGTATTATATGTGTTGAAGTAGACTGTGATGCTCTTCCCGTTTATAGCAGCATTGTCCCTGGCTACCGGTTTTTCGTTGATGACCATATGGTCGTATGTCGGGGCGGTGGCATCGAACGGCTTGATGCCGTAGTCATTCTGCAAGGCAAGATAGGCAAGTCTGACAGCAGGGGTCTTCTTGTCAATCGGGTGGATATTGTCGTATATTCCGAGGTCGGTGGTAGTTACCATTCCGCTGTGAGGTATGGTCTTAAGGGTTTTCTCCTGTGCCTCAAGGAAATATCCTGTCTGGAATCCCTCCGGATCATGGCACCAGAATGGAGAGAGCTGCACGAAATAGAATCCGGCGTCAGGATTCTGGAATTTCTCGCGCATCATGCCGACATAGGCGGTCTGGAGGCGTGTGTACTGCTCAGCCCTTTCCCTGTTCGTACATCCCTGATACCATAGCATGCCCTTGAAGGTATATGGCTCGAGCGCGGCCACCTGCCCATTGTAGAGTGCGCAAGGTGTGAATACGTCAAAATGAGGATCACTGACATCCAGAACCGAAAGATCGAACTCTCCTGGAAATTCTTTCTCCATCGTCGGTCTGTCGATCCATGACTCGATGCTGCTTCCTCCATATGAAGATACTATGACACCTACCGGGACGTCAAGCACACTTTGAAGGTATGACGCAAAGAACCATGCAAGTGCACTGGAACGAACGACCACATCGGGAGTATTCTCCTCCCATTTGCCCTCACACTCATACAACGGAGCGGCAGTCATACGGCATGGAGGCTCAAAGATACGCACCGGAGTGGAAGCCTTGGCTGAATACACGGCATCCGCTGCTCCCCCGGTCGGGGAACTCGGATAGCCGCTCATCCTCATGTACATATTGGACTGCCCGGAGCAATACCAGACCTCTCCTATGAGAACGTTGGATACAGTAAGGACTTCCCCGTCGGAGAAATCGATCGAATACGGTCCTCCAGCCTCAGGAGTGCTGACCCTGACCATCCACTTTCCTGTCTTCTGATCCGCCTTGACACGGATCTTCTCCTTGGTCCATGAAGGGGAAATAGTCACAGTCTTCCCGGGAGCAGCCGTACCCCAGAGAGCGGCATCAGCCTGCTGTTGCAGTACCATGTTGTCTCCTATGACAGAAGGCAGTCCAACCTTTGCCGACAGGCAGAAGGTTGCGAAAACAAAAGCGATTGAAACAAATAACTTTCTCATAACATTCATAAGAGTCCGGTTAAAAAAATTCACTTGGTTATTATTTTCCGATTATAAAAGCCCCTTTCACCTGTCGGCATTGACGAACCTTGTCAAAAGGTGGAGACGGGCAAGGGGGCTTTTATATCTGCAACGTCACTTATCAATCGGCAGTATCGAAAGATAATGCAAAAGATTCGGCAGGAAGGTTCTTCGGAAGGGTCAC
>JAZRXV010000152.1:0-2658 GCA_045600405.1 Candidatus Cryptobacteroides sp. | reverse complement strand
ACTTGCGAGATTTGGGTTGCGGTGCGGAAGGGGCTCGAACCCTCGACCTCCGGCGTGACAGGCCGGCATTCTAACCAAGCTGAACTACCGCACCAATTTTGTTGCTTGCGCTGGTTGCGGTTGCAAAGGTATATATATTTTTTTATTCGACAAATTTTTTTTGATTTTTTTATTCCTGCCAGAATGATGCAGGTGGCTTCTTGCGGTTGTTTTTGAGAGGAATAAGTCCTATATTTGTACGTTTATATGTAAAATGCGTTAATAGAATTTGTTCCATATGAAGAAATTATCAGCAATACTGTTCTCTTTCATCTTCATGTCATCCGTCATGTCTTTCGCACAGATGACGGACAGTCAGGTGGTGGATTATCTGAAAAGTGCCGCATCCTCCGGCAAGAGCCAGACGGAGATGCAGCGGGAACTGCTCCTGAAGGGTGTGACGAAGGAACAGCTTCTAAGGATAAAAGCAAAATACGAGTCCGAGAATCAAGGGGCAGGAAGCAGCCAGAAGGTATCCGATGCGAATCCGCGTTCGAAGAAGCAGACCGCGGATGGTCAAAAGAATAATAACCGCATTTCTGTGGGGCAGAACGGACAGTATGCCGGTGCTGCGGCAACGGTTGCAGAAGGCGGTGTGGTGAATACGGATAATAATATGTCGCCGGAGGGGAATCTTTTCGCTGTGGAAGAGCCGGAAAGCCGCATATTCGGACATTCCATGTTCACCGGAACGGACCTTTCATTTGAGCCGAATGAGAATGTGGCGACCCCTGAGGATTACAAACTTGGTCCCGGCGATCAGGTGATAATCGAGATATGGGGTTACAGTGAAGCATCGATCAGCCAGACAATATCCCCGGAAGGGAAGATCAACATCAGCCAGATCGGACCTGTCTATCTGAGCGGTCTTACCATCAAGGAGGCTTCCGAGAAGATAAAGAAAGCCCTCCGGGCAAAGTACGCCGGTATCGGTGGTGATACTCCTAATTCCGAAGTAAGCATCACTCTTGGGGAGATCCGGACCATACAGGTGAATGTCATGGGCGAGGCCAAGGTGCCCGGTACATACAGGTTGTCATCGTTCGCCACTGTTTTCTCCGCCCTCTACAGGGCTGGCGGAGTGACTGAGACGGGATCTCTCCGTGACATAAAAGTGGTGCGCGGAGGCGAGAAAGTGGCGGATGTGGATGTGTATGGATATCTTTTCAACGGCAAGTCGGATACTGACATACGTTTGCAGGATGGTGATATCGTTATCGTTCCGCCATATGTGAAGATTGTCGAACTGTTCGGCGGAGTCAAACGCCCTATGCTGTATGAAATGGCTGAGGATGAGACTGTTGCTGATGCATTGAAATATAGCGGCGGATTCTCGAGCTCGGCTCACAAGGCTTCCGTAAGGGTTGAGCGCAAGTCCGGAAAACTCCGTGAGGTATTTACTGTCCCGTCAGACAGGATGGATTATACCAGGGTTGAGGATGGGGATTTTATCACTGCTGATACCACTTTTGTCAAATATGCCAACAGGCTGGAAGTCCAGGGCTATGTCAATCAGCCCGGCTTATATGAATTGGGTGGTGGAATCAGCACTGTCAAGGATCTTGTTGCCGCGGCGGGCGGACTTCGTGAGGATGCATTCCTGTCACGTGCCGTTATCACCCGTGAGCGTGCCGACCTTTCACTTGAGACCGTTTCCGTGCCGCTTGGGGCAATCATGAAGGGGACCGTGGCCGATGTCAAGCTGAAGAAGAACGATATACTTCTGGTTTCAGGCATGTATGAGATTCAGGACCGCGGAATCCTGACCATAAACGGTCTTGTCGCCAACCCCGGTTCATTCCCGTTTGCAGAAAACACCAGCGTCGAAGACCTTATCATCATGGCGGGAGGACTGCTTGACGGTGCCTCTTTGGCAAGGGTTGATGTCGCTCGTCGTGTCATAGACTTGTACGGTACTATGCCGAAGGATACAATCGGTCAGACATTTAATTTCGCTATCAAGGACGGTCTGGCAGTCGATGGCGCCGATGAGTTCATTCTTCAGCCGTATGATGTGGTGTCAGTCCGCCAGAGCCCGGCATTCCAGAAGCAGCAGTTCGTGAAGGTTACCGGAGAGGTTGCGTTCCCAGGCGAATATGTCCTGCTTGACAAGGGAGAGACCATGTCGGAGGTCATCGCACGTGCCGGTGGAGTTACAGACAGGGCATACCCTGACGGAGGTACTTTGTACAGGCTTCTTAACGATGAGGAAAAAGCTCTTAACCTTGCTACAAGGAAGTTTATTGAGCAGGGGGATACCAAGGATTCCCTGGATGTGAAGAAACTTGATTTTGCCAATAAATACTCAGTTGGTATCAATCTGGAAAAAGCCCTTGAGTTACCAGGCTCGCAATATGATATCACTTTGCGTGAAGGGGATGAGATCATTGTTCCGGAGTTGCTGAACACCGTGCGTATCCAGGGGACTGTGATGTACCCGAACACAGTCGTATATGTGCCGGGAAAAGGAACTGATTATTATATCAATGCTGCTGGAGGATACGCCAACCGGGCGAAGAGGAGCAAGGTGTTCATCATCTATATGAATGGAAATGTCACAAGGGCGAAAGTTGGAGCCAAGGTTATGCCGGGATGTGAGATCATAGTACCTTCCAAGGG
>JAZRXV010000151.1:0-28413 GCA_045600405.1 Candidatus Cryptobacteroides sp. | reverse complement strand
TCCCGTCCAAGCCGGCCACATGCGACAGCTTCGACTCCGCCGAACTCTCGCTGCAGTGGCAGTTCAACCACAACCCGGTCGATGGCGGATGGTCGTTGAGCGAGAAGCCAGGCATGCTCACAATCCACGCGCTCAAGGCCGATAGCTTCAGGTCCGCACGCAACTCAATCGGTCAGAAACTTATGGGTTACGTAGGGAATGCCACTGTCCGCATGGACGTGCGGGACATTGCCGACGGGCAATACTGCGGTCTCGCCGTGATGGGCAACGTCGACCAGCTGATAGGCATACGCCGAAGCGGGAATACGATGGAATTGGTCCGGACCTCCTGCGGCGGAGACTCCCCTGCAGACATCACTGAGCCATTCAAAGGCAAATCGGTATGGCTGCGGTTTAGCTTTGACACCCACAAAGAATCGTTCGTGCTCGAATATTCTGCCGACGGCAAGGAATTCAAGGCCATGGGAGACCGGTTCAGCATACGCAACGGGTACTGGAAGGGCATACGCCCTGTACTCTTCAGCTACAACGTGCTGAAGGACGAAGGTTCCGCCAGTTTCGACGACTTCACGATGAAGTTCAATTAATCACTACATCAAGAGACGCAGATGAAAAAGATTTTTACAATCATAGCGGCCGTCCTTGCGCTCGCCGCGTGCAGGGCCCCGCTTTCTTCAGACCAGAAGGAACAGAAGGTTCGCAAAACCGTCTATGTCATCATAGACGGAGTGCCGGCCGACATGATCGAGAGGATGGACCTTCCCAATATTCAGGAAATCGCATCCAGGGGCGCATACGGCAGGAGCTATGTCGGAGGCCGGGTCGGAGAATACGACCAGACGCCTACGATCTCAGCAGTCGGATATACTGACCTGCTGACCGCAACATGGCTGAACAAGCACAATGTACCGGGCAATGACAATCTCGATCCGAATTACAATTACTGGACACTGTTCAGGATTGCAAAAGCCCAGGACAGAGAGGTGAAGACCGGACTTTTCTCCAGCTGGACAGACAACCGCACCGTACTGATCGGAGAAGGCAAACCGGAGACGGATTCCCTTGTAATAGACTACGTCAAGGACGGATACGAACTCGACAATGTCAATTTCCCGAAAAGGGAGCACGAGCTGCAGATCTTCGACATAGACGAATACGTGTCGGAGCAGGCTGCCGAATGCATAAGGAACGACGCACCCGACTTCAGCTGGGTATATCTATGGTATACGGATGATGCCGGACACATCTTCGGCAACGGAGATATCTTCGACCAGTCAGTCGTGCTAGCCGACAAGCAGATAGGACGGATCTGGGAAGCGGTCAAATACCGTGAGGAAAACTTCAATGAGGAATGGATGATGATTGCAACCACAGACCATGGACGGGACATTACCGGATATGGGCACGGAGGCCAGTCAGCGAGGGAAAGGACGACGTGGGTTGCCGTGAACCAGCCGGTCAATGAGCGCATGACCAGCGGAAAGAGCGCAATCACCGACATCAACCCATCCATCTGCAAGTTCATGGGTTTCGATGTCCCTGCCGACATCGAACGCGAGCAGGACGGGACCTCATTCTACGGTCAGTCCGACATAATGGAAATGTACCTCTTACCATTCGACAACACAGTCGAGCTCTCATGGACAAGCCTGAATGACGACGCTGAAGTGACAGTACTCGCATCTCCTACCAACAATTTCAAGACAGGAGGCAAGGACACTTGGATCGAGGTCGGCAAGGTATCCGCATCCGCGGAACGTTATACCGTGGACCTGACCGCCCTTCCGGAATCCAAGTTCTACAAATTCGTCCTTGAGACCCCGAACGGCTCGCTGAACCGCTGGTATAACGGTGTTCCTAAGAAATACACCAACTACAAGATTCCTTTTTCAGGGCAATAGCATTCCCATGATTGCACGGAGCAGAGGTCAAAAGGACTCCGCTTACTCCGGCCCTTCCACCAATAATACAAAATTTTTTATAACGCTCTTGCAATTCAGAAAGAATCATTATCTTTGCAACAAGAATTGTATTCAATAGTGAGAGATAAGCGCCTCACACACGTTGAAAAACCCTAAACAGAGTACCTTATTCCAAGCAAATAAAGTACTCTGTTTTTTTGTCCTACCGGATGTAATGCTTGCCCTAGGAAAGCCGCTCCGACGCTCCACGCTTTTTAAAGTATCATTTATGAATACAATTCTTATTATTCGAAACGTGTGCGAACGCCTTTTTGAAGAGCTTGTCAAAGAGTTGCTCCAGGACCGATTCACCATTGTTTCCGGCTCGTTCCGTGAAATCGATGGCAGAAAGGTTCGCGTAAGGAAGTCGCATCTCCGCAAGCGGAAACGCTGACGGCAGATTTCTTTCTGATCAGCCCTCGGGCTGATTATTCCATTACTCAGCATCCGTGTCAGTCAATGGGAGAGTTTCCGTGCTTGAGGAACTCTCCCTGCGATTGGCGCAACAACGCAAAAGCGGTGAAGGCGGCATCAGCCGCCGTGGCGGAGCGTCAGCGAGACTTTCCGAAGGAAGTCGAAGCAGCATAGCCACCGCCATGGAACGTAGTGGAATGGCGCATGCCCCTGACAGGGGCTGTCAGCGTCAGCTGACTGGGGTTAAGAGACAGGACTACAAAAAAAGCCCGAAGCAACAGCTTCAGGCTTTTTTGTAGTCCCTACAGGAATCGAACCTGTATTTAAGGTTTAGGAAACCTCCGTTCTATCCGTTGAACTAAGGGACCATCAAGCCGGCTTTGCAGCCTGGCGGTAAGTCTTACTCAGCGTTCTTCACGATGATCTGACGTCCCCTGTAGTAACCACATTCAGGGCAAACGCAGTGATACATCACTGTAGCGCCGCAGTTTGAGCATGTACCAAGAGTAGGGACAGGAGCGAAGTCGTGTGTACGGCGCTTTGCTGTTCTCTGCTTTGAGAATTTGTGTTTCGGATGTGCCATTTCTTTATGTTTTTAAATATTTATTTCTCTTCCTCGTCTTTACTCAAAAACTTTACCGTCTCCTGGTTGCACTCCCCTTCAGGATGGACCCTCTGCAAAGGCAGCGCGATGCAGATGAAGTCATAGACGTCCTGGCTTAAATCCAGTTCGTCACCTTCAGGCACGTAGGACTCCTCGAAAGAAGTCTCCACCGGGATGTCGAGGTCCTCAAGACATCTGTCGCATGCGACGGTCACGCTGCCTTCAATGCTGCATTCCGCGTCCACGGTCATACCGTGATTGTGCAGAGTGACAGCGACTTGCACGTCAGCATCAAGGATCTCGGTGTTCCCGAATGTTCCAAAGAACGAAGCGTCGGCATGCCAGTCAAAACGACTTGCTCCCCGAGCCAGAGAGTTGAGTTTAACTACAAAGGGTTGCAAAGGTAGTAAAAATTTTTGCTAATGTCAATCTTCGTTGTCGCTATTTCTTTTCCTCGCGAGAGGATCGAGCAGAATCTTGCGGATTCGCATGGCATGAGGGGTGATTTCGACCATCTCATCCTCCTGGATATATTCGAGCGCCTCCTCAAGCGAGAACTTGATAGCAGGAGGCAGGACAATCTTCTCATCAGAGCCGGCGGCACGCACGTTCGTAAGCTTCTTGGTCTTGCAGATATTGATGTTCAGGTCGCGTTCGCGGGTATGCTCTCCGACGACCTGTCCGCCATAGATAGGCTCACCCGGCTCCACGAAGAACCGGCCGCGGTCAAGGAGCTTGTTCATCGAATACGCGATGGCCTCTCCCGTCTCCAGAGAAACGAGGGACCCGTTGTTGCGGCGCTCTATCTCACCCTTGTACGGCTGATATTCCTTGTATCTGTGTGCCACGATAGCTTCTCCCTGGGATGCAGTGAGAAGGTTGGAGCGAAGTCCCATGAGACCTCTCGTAGGAATCTCGAACTCAAGGAGTGTCCTGTCCCCGCGCGGTTCCATATGGATAAGCGCACCCTTGCGGCGCGTCGAAATCTCTATCGCGGCACCTACGAATTCCTCAGGCACCTCGATGGAAAGTTCCTCGATAGGCTCACAACGCTGGCCTCCTATGGTCTTGTCAAGCACCTTCGGCTGACCGACCTGAAGCTCGAAGCCCTCGCGGCGCATGGTCTCGATAAGCACTGAAAGATGGAGCACGCCACGGCCGAAGACCACGAATGAATCCGCAGTAAGGCCCGGCTTTACACGGAGTGCGAGATTCTTCTCCAGCTCCTTGTCGAGACGCTCCTTGAGATGGCGGGATGTCACGAACTTGCCGTCCTTGCCGAAGAAAGGCGAATTGTTGATCGTGAAGAGCATGCTCATCGTAGGCTCATCGATTGCAATTGGAGGGAGCGCTTCAGGATTCTCGAAGTCGGCAATGGTGTCCCCGATCTCGAATCCCTCAACTCCGACGACAGCGCATATGTCACCGCACTGCACGGACTCCACGTTCTTCTTTCCAAGCCCCTCGAAAACCATCAGCTGCTTGATCTTCTGCTTCTGCACTATGTCATACCTCTTGCAGAGGCTGATATTCTGTCCGCTGGCAATCTCTCCGCGGGTGATGCGGCCCACAGCGATACGGCCCACGTATGGAGAATATTCCAATGAGGAAATGAGCATCTGAGGAGTGCCTTCCACGTATGCCGGAGCCGGGATCTCCTCAAGGATGGTATCCAGGAGCGGGGTGATGTTGTCCGTAGGCTGCTTCCAGTCGCGGGACATCCAGCCCTGCTTGGCCGAGCCGAATATGGTCTTGAAATCAAGCTGCTCCTCAGTAGCGTTCAGGTTGAACATGAGGTCGAACACCTCCTCCTGCACTTCGTCAGGACGGCAGTTAGGTTTATCGACCTTATTGACAACGACAATAGGCTTCTTACCCATCTGTATCGCCTTCTGGAGGACGAACCTTGTCTGAGGCATGCATCCCTCGAAAGCGTCCACGAGAAGAAGCACTCCGTCAGCCATGTTGAGCACACGCTCAACCTCCCCTCCGAAGTCACTGTGGCCCGGGGTATCGATGACATTGATCTTCACCCCCTTGTATATCATGGACACATTCTTGGCAAGGATGGTGATGCCGCGCTCGCGCTCGAGATCGTTGTTGTCAAGTACCAGCTGACCGAGATTTTCCGGCTGGCGTACCAGATTCGCCTGATAGATCATCCTGTCGACCAGGGTAGTCTTGCCGTGGTCCACATGCGCTATAATCGCAATATTTCTAATTTCCTGCATGGTCAATTCTAAAAATCCCGCAAATTTACTTAAATATTAGCAAAATCATAATCGCAATTATTGTTATCTTTGTAAGTTATGAGCAAGTTTCGTATTCCGTCCCTGACGGCCGCCATACTCCTTATCCTTTCCTGCGGCGCCCCGCAGGCGGAGAAGCATATCCCGGAACTGCTTGATTTCGTGCCTTCGGACGCACTTGTCATAGCCTCATATGACAAGGCATGCGACGCCGTGGCTCTGCTGGACACATCCGACGTACTCAGTAAATTCGACTACGGGCAGCTGAAGAACTCCAAGGCCGTCCTGTCCATCTGCTACACCTCATCCCTTATCCCGGTGCTTGCCATCGACACAGGCAAGGCCACGTCCGACACATCGAAATCCGTTGCCGGCATACTCACCCAGGCGGCGGAAGCCGGTATCAAGGCCGAATACATCCTTGACAACGGCTCAGGGAAGCACGGAGCGCTCGTCATCACCCCATCAATCACCGAACTGAACTCCACCAAAAGACATTTCGACGAAAACGTTTCCATAACCGAAGCCAACGGCTTCATGGCAGCGCTTGACAAGTGCGCCACCTCAAAGGACTGGATCATATTACGCAACAGCGGCGCCGACAAGTTCATCCCACGGAACTTCCTCATGAACTATCTCTCCAGAAGGGATTTCTCTTCCTTCATGCAGAAGACCGCCGACTGGACCACGCTCGTCCCGCAGGGTCAGGGCAGCTTTGCCGTCGATCAGGTGCACGGTGATTTCGACACATATTACACGAAGATGCTCGCATCTCTTCCTGCAACCCAGAGCAAGCTGGGGCCTATGCTGCCACGCTCCACGGAGTTCGCCATCGCCCTGCCTGTCCCGGGAGACCAGTTCAGGAAGTCTCTGGAGGGATACCTGGATGCAACGGTCAGGCTTGAGCGCTACCGCAAGCGCCTCAAGGGCATCGAATCCGAATACGGAGAAGATCCGAAGGCATGGGAGAAAGAGAACGACATACAGGAAGTCGCCGTAGTCAAATGGAACAACCGCACGGTGTCCCTTGTCCGTCCGGCCAAAGCGGCCAAGGACACGGCCATAGGGCAGAATCCTTACAAGGGCTTCATCCCGGCGCTTTTCGGGCAGTCCTTCGCCATCAATGACGAATCATGCTATGCCTGCTCCGGTGGCTGGATCATATTCGGAGGCGAGGAGGACCTGGAAGCCTTCATCAACTGCGAGCACGGTCTGGAAGGGACCGGCTGGCCGGGGAAACATGCCAGGGCGATCGTCCTGAGCCCTTCATTCCTCCTTTGCTGGAACAGCGACGGCATTCAACTGAACATCAAGAAAAACACGAAATAACATATGGAATTCCATTCGGTCAATAAACTGCTCGAGCAGAGTTTCAAGAAAAACTGGTACCGCCAGGCACTGTCCAATTATCAGGGTGCCACCTTGTGCTACAGGGATGTGGCCATAAGGATCAAGAACCTCCACATCTGCTTCGAACAATGCGGTCTCGAGAAAGGCGACAAGGTGGCCATCTGTTCCAAGAACCAGGCCAACTGGGGTGTGAGTTTCCTTGCAGCCCTGACATACGGAGCAGTGCCCGTTCCCATCCTGCACGAATTCAAGCCGGAGAACATACAGCATCTCGTCAACCACTCCGATGCCAAGGTGCTCTTCGTGGACGAGGTGATATGGGAAGGCCTCTCGGAAAGCGAGATGCCCGGGCTCCAGGTCATCGTGCAGATCAATACGATGAAATACATCTATGCACGCAACAAGGCCCTGCAGGAAGTCCGCGACAACATCACTGACACATTCACCAAACTGTATCCGAAAGGATTCGGACCGGATGACATATCATACTACGAGGACTCGCCGGAGGAACTTGCCGTGATCAATTACACTTCCGGCACTTCAGGGTTCTCCAAGGGCGTGATGATACCGTACCGCGCGCTATGGACCAACATCAGTTTCGCCGGCACGACCGCCGAGCCGCAGATGACCTGCGAATCGGAGATGGTGGCCATGCTCCCTTCCGCCCACATGTACGGCCTGATGTTCGACCTGCTCTTCGAGATGACCATAGGTGCGCACGTGCATTTCCTCACCAGGGTGCCGAGTCCAAAGGTGATACTCAAGGCTTTCTCCGAGATACACCCGGACACCATCGTAGCGGTGCCCCTTATCATAGAGAAGGTCTACAAGTCATCCATCAAGCCTGAGATAGACCGTCACAAGACCTTCATGCGGATTCCTATCGTGGATCAGATCATCCAGAAGAAGATACGCAACTCCATGATCGAGGCGTTCGGAGGCAAGTTCGGGGAAGTCATTCTCGGAGGAGCGGCCTTCAATCCGGAGGTTGAACAGTTCCTCAAGAAGATAAACTTCCCGTTCACGGTGGGCTACGGCATGACGGAATGCGCCCCGCTCATCACATATGTCAAGTGGGACCACACCCGCAAGGGATCCTGCGGCAAGCCGATCACCGGATGCGAGATACGCATAGACTCCCCCAACCCATATAAGATACCGGGAGAAATCCAGGTCAAGGGCGACAACGTCTTCCTCGGTTATTACAAGAACAAGGAAGCCACCAAAGCCTCCTTCACCAACGACCACTGGTTCAAGACCGGAGACATGGGAGTCATCGACTCCGACGGCTACCTGTACCTGCGCGGACGCTCCAAGTGCATGATACTCGGGCCTTCCGGACAAAACATATATCCGGAGGAACTGGAAGCCATGATCAACAACGTGCTCTACGTCGTGGATTCACTTGTCATAGAGGACAACGGCGGGCTTACAGCGCTCATCTATCCCGACTTCCGTCAGGGAGAACTGGACGGCATGAGCAGGGAGGAACTTGAAGAGCGCATCTCCAGCGGTCTTCCGGAGATCAACAAGAGGCTCCCGGGATACGCCCAGATACGCAAGATAGAATTCATGCCTGAGGACTTCGAGCGCACTCCAAAGAAGAGCATCAAGAGGTACATTTACCAAAGAAACTAGACATGACCACAAAATTCGACGACAAATACATTCAGATGGCCTCCATCTGGGCACAGAACTCATACTGCAAGCGCCGCCAGGTAGGCGCCCTGCTTGTGAAGGACCGCATGATCATATCGGACGGCTACAACGGCACGCCATCCGGCTTCGAGAACGTCTGCGAGGACGAGAACGGGGTCACCAAGCCATATGTCCTCCACGCAGAGGCGAACGCCATATCCAAAGTCGCCCAGTCCGGCAACAGCTCCTTCGGGGCCACTCTCTACGTGACGGCCTCTCCATGCGTCGAATGTGCCAAACTCATCATCCAGGCAGGCATCAAGCGTGTCGTATACAGGGATGAATACCGTCTCACCGACGGGATAGACCTTCTCAAGAGAGCGGGAGTGGAAGTAGAAAAGATAGACTGATGAGAAAATACCCTATTATCACAGCACTTCTCGGCGTGCTCATAGGAGTGTGCCTGATGCTGGTTGCAGACAAGATAAATGAAAGGAACCGCTTGCTCCGTTCCGGACAGCACGACTGGCGCAAACTGAACCTCATACTCCAGAGCATCGACGAGAACTATGTGGACAGCGTGGACAGGGAAAAGGTCTCGGAAGCGGCAGTAGTCGCAGCCCTTGCCGCCCTTGACCCGCACTCCGCATACCTCCCTCCAGAGGACCTCAAGGAGACCGAGAGCGACCTGGCGGGCAACTTCGACGGCATTGGCATACAGTTCAATGTGCCGAACGACACCGCCGTGGTGATAGAAGTCATCCCCGGAGGCCCTTCGGAAAAGATAGGCCTCACACCGGGAGACCGCATCCTGAGGGTTGACACCACCTGCATCGCGGGTGTCAGATTCCCGCAGGACAGCATGGTCCGCCGAATGAAAGGAAAGGCAGGCACCAAAGTGCTCATCACAGTCCAGAGAGGCAAGGAGACCATTCCTTTCGAGATCACAAGAGGCAAGATCCCCACTCACTCCGTCGATGCAGCCTTCATGGTAAATGACACCACGGGATATCTCCGCCTGTCCAAGTTCTCACGCACCACAAGCCAGGAATTCATGCTTGCAACGATCGATCTGCTTGCAAAGGGCATGAAGAGCCTCATCGTGGACCTCAGGGACAACACCGGAGGATTCTTCGAGCAGGCCCTGAACCTGTCGAATTTCTTCCTGCCCAAAGGCTCGGATATAGTCTATATCGAAGGCCGGCACCGCAAGAGGGAGGACTACAAGGCTGACGGACGCGGACCTTTCCAGGATGTCGGTCTGACACTGCTCATCGACGACGGCTCGGCATCTTCCAGCGAGATCTTCGCCGGAGCCATCCAGGACAACCGCAGGGGCACCCTCGTGGGACGCAGGTCCTTCGGAAAAGGACTCGTACAGGAACCGGTATATTTCACCGACGGTTCCGGCGTAAGGATCACCGTGGCAAGGTTCTACACCCCGTCCGGCCGATGCATCCAAAAGCCATACACGGACGATTACGACTATGAGGTATTCAAGAGATATAACACCGACGAGATGGTCAACGCCGACAGCATGAAAGTCGAGAACGGCGGCATCATCCCGGATATCTTCGTACCGATAGACACCACCAAGGTCGGCAAGTTCTACATCAACTGCAACAAGAAGGCGACGACGATGCGTTTCGCATCCGCCTTCTTTGACAGCCACAGGGAGAGCCTTTCCGCCATCGAAGATTATGACAAACTGCTGGCATACCTTGACGGAGCCGGTCTGGAGCGCATGTTCCTGGACTATGCAAAGGAAAAGGACGGCCTTCTGCCTTCCGCTCAGGAATGGAACATCGAGAAGCAGTATATGATGACACAGGTCCGCGCTCTCGTGGGACGTTATTCCAAACTCGGGGACAACGCGTTCTACCATCTTTACCTTGAAATAGACGATACTGTAAAAGCCGCATTGAACCGATAACATGACCCTCGCACTGTTCCTCACTCTGATAGGTGTGATAATCTTCACCTGCGTACTGCTCAACAATGCATCGTTCAAGTTGGGGTTCCCCGTCCTTCTGGCCTTTATCCTGCTGGGAATAGCCTTCGGCAACAACGGCATACTGTCATTTGAGTTCGACGAGTTCGCTTTCGCGGACGAAGTATGTACCGTAGCCCTTATCTTCATCATGTTCTACGGCGGCTTCGGGACCAGCTGGAAGTCGGCGAAGGATGTAGCGGTCGAATCAGGCCTTCTCGCTTCGGTCGGAGTTGTCATCACGGCTTTCATTACGGGCATGTTCTGCCATTTAATCCTCAAGTGGGGATGGATCGAAAGCCTCCTCATGGGGTCAGTCGTGAGTTCAACCGATGCGGCATCGGTATTTTCAATCCTCCGCTCGCGCAAACTCGGTCTCAAGAACAACACCGCACCTCTGCTGGAAGTGGAAAGCGGTTCCAATGACCCATGCTCCTACATGATGACGATCATCATGCTCTCGCTCCTTAATGGCAGCGGTGGCGGATGGAATATCGTATGGATGGTATTCTCTCAGATAGTATTCGGCGCCGGATTCGGGCTGTTGCTGGCCACTGCGGCAATATTCGTGATCAAACGTATATCCTTTGCCACCTCGGGCTTCGATTCGCTTTTCATCATTTCCATAGCCATATTCGCCTACGCCATACCGACCCTCATCGGAGGAAACGGTTACCTCAGCGCATATATTGTAGGAATGACCCTTGGCAACAGCGAATTCCACGGCAGGAAGGACCTTGTGAGCTTCTTCGACGGCTTCACCGGCCTGATGCAGGTGCTCATCTTCTTCCTCCTGGGTCTCCTCGCCAGACCGGCCATGATGAGCAAGGTGATACTTCCGGCCATTGCCATATTTGCAATAATGATGTTCATCTCAAGACCGGTCTCAGTGGCACTGGTGCTCACTCCGTTCCGTAAATACGGGTTCAGGCAGCAGAGCCTGATATCGTTCGTAGGACTGCGCGGAGCGGCTTCGATAGTATTCGCAATCATCGCCACATCACACAACGGCCTTCTTGAGCATGACATCTTCAGCGTGGTGTTCTGCATAGTGCTGATGTCCATCGCCCTGCAGGGGACACTGATACCGTTTGTGGCAAAGAAACTCGATATGATAGACCCGGACGCCGATGTCATGAGGACCTTCACCGATTTCACCGAAGAGACCAGCCTCCAGCTCAGCGAAGTGACCATCAAGGACAACAGTCCATGGGCCGGGCGCACGATCAAATCCCTGGGACTCCCTAAATATTTCCTGTTCTGCTCCATCATCCATCCGGACGGCACCAAGACCGTACCCACAGGCAGCACTGTCCTGCAGGTAGGCGACCATGCCATAATATGCACCAAGGCATTCCGCAACAACGTTCACAGGATCAACATCATAAAGCATCACCTCAGCAAGCACAGCAAATGGATCGGCACGGCCATCATGGACTACCCGTACAGGGGTGACACCCAGGTTGTGCTGATAAAGCGCGCAGACGGGTCCGCGGTCATTCCGAACGGCCATACCATACTTGAAGAAGGCGACATCCTATACATAAACAAGAGCAGTTAAACCCATCACGACATGAATATCATTTCTCTTCTTACTGTCTATATCTTCTCCTACTTCGTAGGACAGGCCGACGGACTCCATCTGGCGTACAGTACCGACGGATACCATTGGAACGCCCTGGCCGACAACAAATCGCTGCTCGTACCGCAGATAGGCAAGGACAAACTCATGAGGGACCCTTCCATATGCCAGGGGCCGGACGGGACCTTCCATATGGTATGGACATCGAGCTGGACCGACAGGATCATCGGACACGCCTCGTCCAAGGACCTGGTACACTGGAGCAGCCAGGAGGCCATCCCCGTAATGATGCACGAAAACGAAGCGAAGAATTGCTGGGCGCCGGAGATAACATATGACCCTTTCGGTAAGAAATTCTGGATATACTGGGCAACCACCATACCGGGAAGGCACTCAGCGGTCAACACCAGCGAAGCCGAGAAGGGCCTCAACCACAGGATCTACTGCACGACGACAAGGAATTTCAAGAAATTCAGCAAGACCCGCATGTTTTTCAACCCTGATTTCAGCGTCATAGACGCAGCGATCGTCAGGGACAGGAAGAACAAGGACTTCATCATGTTCCTTAAGAACGAGAACTCCGCCCCGGCAGAAAAGAACATCCGGATCTCCCGTGCCAGAAGGATAAAGGATGGATTCCCGGTGCAGGTATCAGAGCCTGTACACGGTGACTACTGGGCAGAAGGTCCGGCCCCGCTTTTCCTGGAGGACGGCACTCTCATAGTCTATTTCGACCGGTACAATGACGGATGCTACGGAGCCGCCGTGAGCCACGACAACGGCAGGACCTGGTCCGATGTCCCTGATGAGAAACTGAGCTTCCCTGAAGGCATACGTCACGGTACGGCATTCAGCATCACTGACGAAGAATTCAAAATATTACGTGTCAACTTATGAGAAAGCGGCATTTCGTCATCACGGCAATCCTGCTTGCCGGCACCATAGCGGCATACGCACAGAACTACGACAAGAGCAAGATTCCGGCATACACGCTGGAAGACCCGCTGCAGTTCGTCAACGGCAGGAAAGTCCGCAATGCCAAGGCATGGGAACTGCGCCGTCAGGAGATACAGGAAATCTTCCAGAGCGAGATGTACGGCCGTAAGCCCGCCGACCCTGAAACCGTAGTCCTGGAGACCGTGGAGCAGGGCACTACCCTTGCCGGATTCGCAGACCGCAGACAGATAAGGATGTGGTTCAAGGCCGACAAGAGCGGCCCGAAGATCGACTGGCTCGTACTCACCCCGAAGTTCGCAAAGGGTCCCGTCCCTACCGTCATCCTTCTCAATTACGGAGGCAACCACACCGTCCTTCCTGACGAAGAGATATTGATGTTCCCCGGTTATGAACTCTGGAAGGGAGGCATAGTCCCCGGAGAAAGGGGCAGGCTCAGCAAACCGAACGAAGACAGCATACTCCCTGTCAGCATGATTCTCGCCCGGGGATATGCAGTCGTGACCGCATGCTACGAGGACGTGGCACCTGATATAGATCCCGGCACTGATGAGGAGAAGGAAATGTACGCATACAGAAGGGTGTTCGACCTGTGGGGGCCGCGTGACCCGTCAAGGCTTGACAACACCACATCCCTTATGGCCTGGGCCTGGGGTCTCATGCGCGGCATGGACATGATAGAGAAGGACCCGGCCCTGGACCGGACCAAGGTGCTCGTGACCGGCTACTCCCGTCTCGGCAAGGCAGCGCTCATCGCAGGAGCATTCGATGACAGGTTCGCAGTAGTGGTCCCCAACCAGACAGGTGGAGGCGGAGCCCCTCTCGCCAAGCACTATTACGGAGAGAACATACGCACCGAGACCACGACATTCAAGCACTGGTACTGCCGTGCCTATGACAAATACGCAGACAACGAGGCATCCCTGCATTTCGACCAGCACCTGCTGCTCGCCTGCGTCGCCCCGAGGGCCCTTCTCATCGAAGGCTTCGACAACCCGTGGTACGACACCGAAGGCGAATTCCTCGCAGTCAAGGCAGCAAGTCCTGTTTGGAAATTCCTCGGAAAGAAAGGCGTTCCGGACGTGACATGGCCGGACGATTTCGACACCAAGGCCATAGGCCCGAACCTTGGATACGTCAGGAGGAACCAGGAGCATGGCATATCAGCCTATGACTGGACCTGGATGCTTGACTTCGCCGACGGCAACTTCCGGTAGCAGGTTGCTGACATAATGGCACAATCCGCAGTGGAATGCTGCGGATTTTTTAAGGCATGATTTTTGAACAATTAACCGATTCGTTCAATTTTTGAAATAAATGAAAAACATCAGTGAAGTACGCAACAGCATAATCGAAGCGGCGGAGAAGCACTTCAGCCTGCTCGGCTTCGAGAAGACAACCCTCGATGACATCACCGGGGAGAACGGCAAGAGCAAAACCTCCATATACTACCACTTCAAGAACAAGCACGAAATCTTCAAGTCCGTGATAGAAAAGGAATTCAAGATGGTGCGGGAGGATCTCCAGAAGGTGCTTGAAAAGAAAGGTCTCACCCGTATCGAAATCATGCGCCAATACCTGAACACCAGACTTGTATCCCTGCAAGGCCAGGGTGCATTCAAAAGGTTCGCATCAAGCCGTTTCGCCTACGGCAACAACGCGGTATCCAAGGTAGTGTCCGAAGCTCGCAAACCGTTCGACATATGGGAGAAACAATATCTCGAGTCCAATATCTGCAACGGCATCAAGGACGGGACCATACCGGGAAGCATCTCCCCGGAAGTGTTCTCCACCACGCTGATCAACATACTCAAGGCCCTCGAGCTGCAATTTTTCTCCGCCGAGGACAAGGACGAAGTATCCGATACATACAAAGGAATGATAGAACTGATAGTAAGATAAATATGAAAAACAGATTCATCGCGGCAGCGCTGGCGGTCAGCGCAATTATCCTCTGCGGATGCGCAAAGGACGGATCAAAGACAATCACAGGGACCTATACCTACAAGACCAGCGGCACGGTCACACTCATGGCCCCCCAATTGGCGGGACTTGACGCGGCAACCCTTGCCGCATACAAGGCAGCGGGCATCAACACCGACCCTGTCATGGTTGCACTATACCCCGAACAGGGGCAGATGCATGTCATCGGAGACGGTGACGGAAAGGTAATAATAACATTCAACGACATTCTCGGCAACGCCGACGTGACTGCCGGCACCGTCAACGGCAGTTCCCTCACCCTTGAGGAAGGACACACCAAGACAGCACAGCTCACGGACGGAGAGGAGAAGATAGGAGGAGGCGTCGTAGCAGTATCCGGCAGTGGAGAGAAATACGAAGACATGCTGATCCTCGACATGGAGTACAAAGGCACATTCAGCATCAGCGGTACGTCCATGACCGTAGTGGCCAGCGACGTCCACTGCGTGGCGCAATCAAATGAGTAGGACCATGGGAAGGAAATTCACAAAGACTGCGGCAGTGCTTGCAGCAGCAGCGGCTCTCTGCACAGGATGCATAATCAAGGACAACAACAGCGGAAAGAGCGGAAATACCGAACCCGTCCCGGTCCGTGTCATCACCGTACACGAGACTGAAACATTCAGCGGCACCAACTATGTCGGAAGGGTCGAACCTTCAAAGAACACCGTTGTCATGAGCGAATTCCCCGGCACTCTTGAAGAACTGAACGTGACACGCGGACGCCGTATCCGCAAGGGGGACGTCATCGCAAGGATCAGTTCCGAACCGCTGCAGTCAGCATATGACATAGCGAAATCCACTCTGGCCCAGGCGGAAGACGGATACGAACGCGCCAGCAAGGTATACGGAAGCGGGAGTGTGACCGACGTGAAGATGGTGGAGATACAGACAAGGCTCGAGCAGGCCAGGGCCGCGGAGAAATCCGCAAGGAGCGCCCTCGACAACTGTGTGATAACAGCCCCGTTCAACGGAGTCATAGGAGAAATCTATGCCCATACGGGCGAGCACGTGACAGCCGCTGCAGCGTTGGTGCAGATCCTCGATGTCGAAAGCCTGGAAATCCATTTCAGCGTACCCGAGAACGAATACGCCTCACTTCCTGTAGGGACAGCAGCAGAAGTGGAGATCCCCGCCCTCCGCAAGACCATCGGGGCCGCGGTTGCCGTCAAGGGGATAACCGCCTCCCCTCTTTCACATGCATACGATTTCACCCTCAAGGGTCTGAGCGACCCGTCATCCCTCATGCCGGGCATGGTATGCAAAGTCAGGGTCAGATCCACTGACAACACATGCATCGTCATTCCCGCGACAGCCGTAATGACCGACATGAACGGAAGATACATATGGGGAGTCAGCTCCGATGACACGGTCTGCAAGACATACGTCACAGTAGGAGGTTATGCGGACAAGGGTGTGATCATTTCCGAAGGGCTTTCCGCCGGAGACCGCATCATAGTCGAAGGTGCACGCAAAGTATCCACCGGTATGAAGGTTAAAGCGGAGGAATGATGAAAAAACCGAAGGAACTGTCCGGATGGGTCAATTTTGCCATTGACAACCGGAAACTCATATATCTGGCCGTGCTTGCCCTCACTGCCGTAGGCATAGTGGGGCTTGTCAGGATGAACAAGGACGAATTCCCGACCTTCGAGCTCAAGCAGGGACTGGTGGCGGGAATCTACCCCGGAGCCGACGCAAAACAGGTCGAGGAGCAGCTCACATGCAAACTGGAGGACATACTGTTCTCCTTCAAGGAAGTGGACCGGTCCACCCTGCGCTCTGTCACAAGGGACGGAATATGCTACCTGTACGTTGACCTCAACTGCCCGCAGAGCAAGAAGGACCAGGTCTGGTCGAAGATAAAGCTTAAACTTCAGGCGGAAAAGGTCACACTCCCGTCAGGAGTGCTCGGAGTAGCGGTCCTGGATGACTTCAGTTCCGTATCATCACTCTTGATCGCGCTCGAATCAGATGACAAGAGTTACGCCGAACTGAACGACTATGCCGACGACCTGTGCGAAAGGTTCAGGCGCCTGCCCAACCTCGCCAAAGCCACGATTGTCGGCCAGCAGGACGAAGAGATAGCCGTCACCGTAGACAAGGAGAAACTGGCGGAATACGCCATCGACCCCGCGGCCCTTTTCCTCAACTACCAGACTGCATCCCTCGCCGTTCCGGCAGGATCGTTCGACACCGATTACACCTCCTCCCCAATAAAGGTAGGCAATCCGGCCTCCTCCGAAAGGCAGATCGCCGAACGGATCATATTCTCCGACCCCGCAGGCAACGTGATCCGCCTGAAGGACGTCGCAAGAATCGAACGGCGGTACAAGGATCCCGAATCATACGTCAACTACAACGGGCACTCCTGCCTCATCATCTCCGTGGAGATGAGACCTGACAACAACATCGTAGAGTTCGGCAAGGAAATGGATGCCGTACTTGACGAATTCATGGCAGACATGCCTGACAGCGTGACCATAAGCCGTATCTCCGACCAGCCGAAGGTTGTGGGAGAAGCAATATTCTCATTCCTCCGTGACCTCCTGATCTCCATGCTGGTGGTGATCATGGTGATGCTCCTCCTCTTCCCGGTCAAGTCCGCGCTCATAGCCGGCTCTGGAGTCCCGATATGTACCGCGATCTCCATCGGAATCATGTACATGACGGGCATAGACCTCAACACGGTCACCCTCGGAGCACTCATAGCCACGCTCGGAATGATAGTGGACAACTCCATCATCACCATGGACGGCTACATGGGCAAACTCGGCAACGGACTCGGACTGCGCGATTCGGCAAGGCTCAGCATAAAGGAGCTCTTCCCCCCTACCCTCGCCGCCACGCTTGCCATAAGCGCAATGTTCTTCCCTGCCAGGCATCTCATCTCGGGCTACCTCGGCGACTTCGTCAAACTGTTCCCGTGGGTATTCGTCATAGCCCTGCTGGTATCCCTTTTCTACGCCGTGTCGGTCGTGCCGTCACTTGAAGTCAGATTCATCGACAGTGAGAAATCCAACGGCCGCGGCATTATCGCACGTGCCCAGAATGCATTCTTCAACGGCATGGAGAAAGCCTACGGCAAGGCGGAGGCCTTCTGCTTCAGGCACCCGGCCGGGACCCTCATAACGGCCTTCCTGACGGTTGCGCTCGGAGTATTCATGTTCCTGCAACTCAACATCCAGATGATGCCTATGGCAGCCAGGGAGTTTTTTGTCGTAGAGACGGAAGTCGAAGGAGGCAACGGGCTGGAGAAGACAAAATTCTGCACGGATTCGCTTCAGCGCATGCTCCTGGCGGACGACCGCGTGGAGTCAGTGACCTCATTCATAGGCACCGGCGCACCAAGGTTCTGCGTCACCTACAATCCTATACTGCCCGGCAAGACCGTATCGCAGATGATCGTCAACACCAGATCCACCAGAGCCACGGAGGAACTCCTGCTCGAATACGAGAAAAAATACCGCAACATCTTCCCGGATGCCCTGGTAAGGTTCAAGCAGATGGACTATCAGGCCGTGGACGCGCCTGTGGTCATCACCCTCAAGGGCCCCGACAGGGACGCTCTCGTCTCCACCGCAGAAGACATCAAGAAGCATATGTGCTCAATGTCGGAAGACCTGAAATGGGTGCACAGCACGGCCGATGACTTCATCCCATCCGTCCGTGTGGACCTTGACGAAGACGAAGCGGCAAGGCTCGGAGTCAACAAGACCATGCTCGCCCTCTCACTGGCCGGTACATTCAACGGAGAGAACATAGAGACCTGCTGGGAAGGCAAAAGAGCCATCCCGGTCAACCTCTACTGCGCCGGACTGGACGGAAGCATGGACTATGACGCCATAGGCAACATCATGGTGACCACGACCATTCCGGGCGTGAGCGTACCTCTGAGGCAGATAGCCACCGTGACACCTGACTGGTCGGCGGTCACTCTTGAGAAACGCGCCGGAGAAGAGTCCATCAGCATATTCGCAGACATGAAATACGGCCGCAGCCAGCCTGCCGCCGTAAAGAAGATCAAGTCATACATCAGCGACAGCATAAACCTCCCTGACAACGCCACCATAGAATACGGAGGGCTCACCAGGACGAACGCCACGGTGGCCCCGGAGATTCTCTGGACCTTCATTGCGGCAGTGTCTATCCTGTTCATCTTCCTGCTGTTCCATTTCAAGAAAGCATCCCTGTCGGCGCTCACCCTCATCATGAGCTCCCTCTGCCTCTTCGGGGCCTCCCTCGGACTGGTAGTGTTCAAACTTGACTTCGGCCTCACCGCCGTCCTCGGACTCATCAGTCTGGTGGGCATCATAGTCAGGAACGGCATAATACTCTTCGAATACGCAGAGGAACTGCATTTCAAGGAAGGACTGTCCGTCAAGGAAGCCGCAATGCAGGCGGGAGCGAGACGAATGCGTCCTATCTTCCTGACCTCATGCACCACGGCCCTCGGAGTGCTCCCTATGGTCATTGGAAAGGACATGCTGTGGCAGCCCATGGGCGTGGTCATCTGCTTCGGGACCCTGCTCTCAATCTTCCTGATAGTACTGATAATGCCGGTTTCCTACTGGCAAATGTTCAAAAAATATGATAAGGAATAAGATACTGACGACAGCACTGTGCCTGCTTCCGCTGATATGCGGGGCGCAGGAGCGCGGTCTGTCCCTCGAATACTGCCTCGAACTTTCACACGGCAACAACCCGGATGTACTCAACGCTGCCCTGGACAGCCGAGCGGCAAGGGCGCAGAAGCAGGAAGCCTTCACCAACTGGTTCCCGAACGTCTCTGCATCGGCATACGGATTCCATGCCCTCAACCCTCTGATAAGCATAGGACTTGAAGACGTGCTGGGCAGCAAGGATGCTGCGGAGAACATAAGATATTACGCAGAGACCGCCGGCGGACTTGCCGGAGTCAACACCGAATGGAACATCCTCGGACATGGATATGCCGCCGCACTCAGCGTGGTGCAGCCCCTTTTCGCCGGAGGCCGTATCGCCAACGGCAACGCCCTTGCAAACCTCGGGATAAAGGCCGCTGACGCCAAGCGGAGCATAGCCGAGAGGGACACCGATGACGAAGTCGTCAGGAAATACTGGACGGCAGCAGCCCTCGCGGAGAAGAAGAAGGCGCTGCAGCAGGCCATCGACCTCGTGAAATCGCTCGAAAAGGATGCCGTATCAGCACAGGAGGCCGGACTGGTCAGGCAGAGCGACGTACTCCAGGTGCGCCTCAAGGGCAAGGAACTGGAGAACACCATGATAACACTGCGCAGCGGGGAAAGGCTCGCAAAGATGGACCTGCTCAACTTCATAGGCATGGATTATAAGGTTCTGGACCTGGACGGGATTTCGCTTTGCGACGGGTTCGACGGCCTGCTCCCTCCGGAAAGTTACAGGCAGGACGAGGCCGGCATGGCGGCATCCATGGACGAAAGCAAACTGCTCGAACTGTCTGTCGAGGCAAAGAAACTTGAAAAGAAAATGGCAGTCGGCGAAGGCCTCCCGCAGATCGGGATAGGAGCATCGCTCGGATACGGCCAGGTCATAGGTGACGCACGCTCCAACGGGGCCGTGTTCGCCACGGTGAAGATTCCGATCTCAGACTGGGGGAAGACCTCAAAAAAGATACAACGCTGCCAATATGAGATCGAGAAAGCGGAGAATGACAAGGAATATCTGGACAAGCAGCTGCTGCTGAAAGTAAACAAGGAGTGGATAGACCTCCTGAGCGCATGGGACTCCAAGGAAGCGGCCGAGGAAGCCGTAGCCCTGTCCGAAATGCTGGAATCCCAAAAGAAGGACGAATACGCCGCCGGCCTCTGCACCATGTCCGAACTGCTCCAGTCACAGACCGATCTCCAGGCGGCCAGAAGCAATCTCGCGGACTGCCTCGCCGAATACTGCAAGGCATTGTCCGTGTGGAGGAAGTGATACCCGCTACCGCGACATTGACGAAGAGATATAGAAAGAGCCAAAGTATTAGATTTAAATACTCTGGCTCTAAAAATGTGCGCGAGATGAGACTCGAACTCACACGTCGCAATTGACACTAGCTCCTGAAACTAGCGCGTCTACCATTTCGCCACCCGCGCATAGGATTGGAGTGCAAATATACGAAATATTGTCAAAAAACAAATGTCAAAGCGAGCATAATGTCCGCAGGAAGGATGAAGTATCTGCCACCGCTGTCCAGCTCCCTGCCGCACCTCTGGCAGGCATAGGTAGTATAGACATCATATCCGGCCCACATCCCCAGTCCAAAATCAAGATTGAAATGTGGATTGACCATATAGGTGTACCCTCCTGACAGAGTGCCTCCGTATCTGTCCCCCTCCGAGGTCTGAGGCGAAGTCATACCTCCGAAACTGTACTCCTGGTAGCGCATGGCCCCGGAAAACCACCATCCGGAGAATATGTGCCACGGCCAGTATCTTGTCCCGATACTCACTGAGCGCTGTCTGTTGAGTTTCATATCCTCCCCCTCGTCAAAACTGAAAGGGTTGTACTTAGCCCCGGCATTCAGCGTCCAGTGACGCGCCAGCCCATAGGACGCCTCGATGTTGAGCGTCCCGAAATTCACATAATCCATCACATTGGTGGAAACAGACAGGTCCTGCGCCCGGAGGCCTGTCCAGGTGCAGAACAGCACCGGAATTATAAGGAACTTTTTCATAGCATTATCATTGATATCTCGCAAAGGCCTGGTTGATCAGGCTCTTGTTTTCAGGATAGAGGCTCACCAGTTTCTTCTGCAAGGTCTCCAGATCTGTGATATCCGAGGTAAGGGCATTGAATATCTTCGACCTGTCAAGCCCCCTGTCACTCATATAGAGGAACATCTGCGGTGAGAACCAGAAGTTGGTACCGTTCAGATATTCGTCGTTATAGCGGCGTCGTACCAGTTCCATTTCATTGAAATATGCCCACATCTCCCCTATCTGGCAATAGCCGTGATTCTTCTCCGTACCCACTCCGTAGGTCACGAAGCCGGAGGTGATGAACGATGTCACCACGAAATCTATATACTTGTTCCAGTAGGAGGTCCCCACCTGCATGAAATGGCTGGCGTGGGAGAGTTCGTGCAGGGTCTCCGCATACATCGTGGAATAGTCCTTGACCTTCTTGAGTCCCAGATTGACATCCGGGAGAAACATCTTCAGAAGCGAGGTATATTCCCCCATCATGTCAGCCAGCTTGGAATCGTCCACAAGGGCTCCCTGCTGCAGCATGACAGCGCTGCTCATGCCCAGATGCTGGAATATCCATATCCTCAGGTTGGATGGCGGGAGCTTGATGCGCCCGCTCTCCTCCTCACAACTTTCGAAATAATCATACGCCGCATTGTTGACGACCGAGCGGCAGAACAGTTTGCCTTCGGAAGTCTTTGTGACAATCTTGTCCATACCCGTCGGGGAACCGCTCCCCAACGATGACACCGAAGCCGGTACAAGCAGCAGGTTGACACCTATCGCAAAGCCCTTCGAGTTCTTGTACACAAGGCGGTAGCGCACCTTGGAGGAGAAATTCCTGGTCATGGCATAGTGGCCGTCCTCATCGGTGTACGCGTTGGCGAACTTCACGAATGAATTGCATGACACCCGCACTCCTTTGACACCCTCCGGCTCCTCGCCGAAGAAATCGTCGATAATCCGGATATTCCCTTCAGGGCTTCCGGAGACATTCTCACCCTTCCCCTTGCTCTCCAGCACCATGTCTCCGTTGCCCGTCAGGCGGTATGATGCGCGCTCCACTTCATCCCAATCTATCCCATCGCCCTTCGTCATACCGGCATTATCGACAATGTAACACTCATCAAGAACCTCATGCCTTATCCCTTCAGGAAACTGAAAATCCTTATCCACGACAGCATACTGCCATGTTATGTGTCCTTCCTCAACGGAAGGGTCATGATAGTAATCACCCTCCTTGACTATCTCATAATCCATCGGATGATCCAGCATCTGCACCCCCATTCCATCCAGGATATCGTATTCGCTGTCCGACTCCGGCAGGAAACGCACATACAGGTGCGTGGCGCTTACGACCACCCGGTCCGCCTTCGTAGGATACACCTCGGCAAGCGCCTTGGTCATATTCTCAACAGTATACGGATCCTCCAGCTTGTCTCCAAGCACTATCATCCCATGCAGGTCATCCTCATCAAACCCTCCATTCAGTTCCCGTGTCCATGGATCGGCGGGATCACACGCCGCGGCGGCAAGCACCGCCATCACAAATACAACAAAACGTCTCATAGCCCGAAATTATTGGTCCGATGCAAAGTAAGCGAGGGCTATCCGTTTTATCAGCGGAATAAACATTTAAATGAAAAGGCCCCGCACGCTATCGTGCAGGGCATATTTCAAAACGGTTTGCGACTATTCTTGCAAATATCGGTTCCCGTTTTAGAAGTATTTGACAGTCTTCTGCTCAATGGCGCTCATGAGATTGTTGCCAAGACGGCTCACCCCGAAGCGGAAAAGGTCCTTGTTCAGCCATTCCTTTCCAAGTACAGTATCCACGATGCAATAGTAGGCCAGGGCGTCCTTGGCGGTGGAGATGCCACCCGCAGCCTTGAATCCGACCTTGCGGCCTGTTTTCTCATAATATTTCCTGATGCATCCGCACATGACGCATGCGGCCATCGGCGTGGCGTTGACCTCAACCTTCCCGGTGGATGTCTTGATGAAATCGGCACCGGTCTCCATGGCAAGGAATGACGCCTGCGCTATCTTTTCAGGAGTGACCAGCAGGCCTGTCTCCAGGATTACCTTCAGCACGACTGTACGGCCCTGCGCGGCGGCTTCAGCATCAATGGCGGCCTTCATACCGCATATCTCCGCCGAGGCGGCATCGTAGTTCCCCGCCAGGAAAGAATTCAAGGCAAGGACAATGTCCACCTCATCGGCACCGTTCCTGACAGCAAGCATGCACTCAGCCACCTTCACCTCAAGAAAACTCTGGGAGGAAGGGAAACACCCGGAAACAGTGGTCACATGCACGGCAGGATCAGCCCTGCGGTCACGGACCACAGAAGCGAAATTCGGAAATACGCATATGGACGCCGGCATAGGGTAATCCGGATACTTCTCCCTGAGTCCGTTGGCCTTATCCACAAGTTTCCTCACGGAAGCAGGAGTATCGCCGGTATGCAGCGTGGTCAGGTCCATAAGCGAGAAACACGTCTTCAAAATCTCAGGAGTCTCCAAATTACCGATATTTGCAGAAACAGCATTGATAAGACCTGTAATCTCTTCCTCAGACGGAGAATAGTCATATTTCTTAAGATAATCCATCATTTCAACCTTTTATCTGTATCTTGAATCCTTCCCTGACAAGAGGCTCGACAAGAGCCATCATGCTCTCCTCGCTGAATTTCTCCAGCCCGGCCTGCGGTGTAGGTCTGTCTATGGTATAGACCATGATCTCACGAGGCCCCAGTTCCCTCACTATCCTCATCCAACCGTCGAGGACCTCGGGTGATGACGAATCGAAAGCAGCGCTTTTCAGGAACATGGTCTGAAGCACGAAGTCACCGTTGAAGGCCTTCAGGCTGTCAACCACCGCATCGACATCATACCCCGGCGCCGGCTTGTTGATCAGGGCGGCAAGGTCGTTCGACGGGGCATCTATCTTCATTATCGGGTTGTCAACCTTCTTCAGCGCCTCAAAGACAGCGGCATTCTTCACCATGGTAGCGTTGGAAAGCACCGAAATCTTCGCAGAAGGATAATAGCTGTCCCTGAGAAGGATCGTATCGTCAATGATGCGCGGGAATTCCGGATTGAGTGTAGGCTCGCCGTCACCGGCAAAGGTTATCGAATCTATCACGACACCTGCAAGAAGGCAGTCGCTGAGTTTGGTCTCAAGTGCCGCACGGACCTGCGCGGCATCAGGCAGGATACGGTCCTCTCGGCCGTCCCTGTTCCATCCGCACTCGCAATAGATGCAGTCGAAATTACATAATTTCCCGTGGGTGGGGAGCAGATTTATGCCCAATGAGTTTCCTAGCCTCCGGCTCTTTATCGGTCCGAATACTGTCTCTTCGCGAAGCATTGTCAGTACTTGTTGTGTCAATATCCCTAATCATGCCCAAGGAATCCCTGAAGAACTCCAGGCAAAGCGTAGAGTCATTGCGGAAGTCCCGCAGTTCGTAGCCGAAGTCCCTGCCGTTGGCCGTGCCGGCCGCTTTCAGTCTTTCGGCTATCCTATTATATTCCAGATACTTGTCATTCAGAAGCTTGCCTGTCTTCTGGAGAACCTTGTTGAACTTGTCCGGCCTGTCGATGTAATAGGAGACACTCGCATCGTAGTCCTTTGATGTATATCCGTATCTCCTGAATATAGGCTCATAGAACAAGGTAGTATCTGCAATGGCCTTTGCATCCGAATGACCGATGAGCCACTGGTCAGCAAGGAACATATCCGCATAGATGAGCACCATCTTCGACTTCGGTATCACCTTGCCGTGACGATGACAGCCCGTGACGCAAGCAAGCAGCGCCATTACCAGCATGATATGCCACAAGGCCTTACGCATCCGCTACCTCAACTGTGCGCCGAATTCGTTCTGGAAAGTGGACAGCAGCTTGGCCATCACCCTCTCGGTATCCTGGTCGGTAAGGGTCCTCTCAGGATCCTGGATGGTGAAACTGAGCGCATACTGCTTCTTGCCGGCAGGGATCTTGTCACCGCGATAGACGTCGAACAGACCGACCTGCTTGAGAAGCTTGCGGGCACTCTTGAATGCAGCGGCACGAAGGTCGGCATAGCTCACCTTCTCATCCAGCAGCAGGGCGAGGTCCCTGCGGACCTCCGGGAACTTAGGCATCTCGCTGAACGCCACCTTGTCCCTGCGTACAATCTCGAAAAGAACCGGCCAGCTGATCTCAGCGGCGAATACAGGCTGCTTGATGCCGAACTTGCGGCAGAGCGCCGGATTGACCGTGCCGAGCACCGCCAACTGCTTTCCCTGTCCCGGGAGCTTGTAAATCACACCCTCAGAGAAGATATCCGCAGGTGCCGGATCGGTCCACATCTGGTACATATCGGCTCCGAACCTCTTGAGAAGGAGTTCGACATAGCCCTTGAGCTGGAAATAACTGCTCTTGCCAGGCTCATTGCGCCATGACTTCTCAGGAGCGCCGGTGATGATCATGGAGAAGCACTGATGCTCCTCATAGCCTTCGAGAGTCTCGCCACTCTTCTCCGGGAGCCTCTGATAGACACTGCCGTACTCGAATATCTTGAGTGAACTGACCTGCCTGTTGATATTGTATGCCACAACCTCGAGTCCTCCGAGCAAGAGGGTCTGACGGAGTACGTTAAGGTCCTGGCTGAGCGGATTCACGATCTTCACGCTATGGTCCGCAGGCCAGGTGGTGAGGCCGTTGTAATAATCACCCTTTGTAAGGGAATTGTTCATCGTCTCCACGAAGCCGTTGGCTGCGAGGAAATTCGAGATGCCGTTGCGTATGGCCTCCGGCTCAGGGGTCGGTGTGGCATTGACGGACATCTTCATATGACGCGGAAGTTCGATGTTGTTGTAGCCGTAGATGCGGAGGATCTCCTCCACCACATCGCACTGCCTGCACACATCGATCATATATGACGGAGCAAGCACCCTGGCACCGTTCTCCCTCTTCTCCACGAACTCATAGCAGAGCCATCCGAGGATGTTCCCGATGGTGTCGTGGCCGATCTTCTTGCCGATGAAATTCTCGATATAGTCATAGTCGAGATCGATCTCCTTGCGCCTTACAGGCTCTGGATACACCTCCTGGATGCCACCGACGATCTCGCCTCCGGCACACTCCTGGATGAGCAGGGCGGCACGCTTGAGGGCATAGACAGGGACCTCAGGGTCGCAGCCGCGCTCGTAACGGAACGAAGCGTCGGTCTGCAGGGTCTGGCTCTTGGCGGTCTTGCGTATGGATGCAGGATCGAAATATGCGCTTTCCAGGAAGACGTTCACGGTTGAATCGGTCACACCGCTCTCCTCTCCGCCGAACACACCCGCAATGCACATAGGGCCGTTTGCGTCAGCGATGACCACGTCACTGGCCGAAAGCTTGCGATCCAGGCCGTCCAGTGTCCTGATAGGCTCGTCCTGGCATGCGCGTCGCACTATGACCTTGCCTCCGGCGACCTTGTCTGCGTCGAATGTATGGAGAGGCTGTCCCAGCTCGAACAGCACGAAGTTCGAGATATCGACGATATTGTTGATCGGGCGTGAGCCTATGCTGAGCAGTTTCTCCTGAAGCCACTCAGGTGAAGGGCCCACCTTGATTCCCTTGATGGTGATGCCGGTGTAGCGCGGAGCTCCTGAAGGGTCCTTGACCTCCACAGGCATGCCCTCGCCCTCACCTTCCTTGAACGCATCCACTGACGGACGGACAAGTTCGCAAGCTATACCGTTGAGCTTGAGGTATGCGTAAAGGTCGCGTGCCACGCCCCAGTGAGAGGCTGCATCCACGCGGTTGGCAGTGATTTCGTACTCCACGACGGCGCTGGTGGCGAGATGCAGATACTCCTTTGCCGGAGTGCCTACAACCGCATCCTCAGGAAGCACCATGATACCCTCATGGCTGGTACCGATGCCAAGCTCGTCCTCGGCGCAGATCATTCCCATGGACTCCACACCGCGTATCTTGGACTTCTTGATCTTGAAGTCACCGGGAAGCACGGTGCCTATCTGAGCGAAGAGCACCTTCTGGCCGGCAGCCACGTTCGGGGCGCCGCAGACAACGGTTAGAAGTTCATCCCCGCCGGCATCCACCTTGGTTATGTGAAGGTGATCGGAATCAGGATGCGGCTCACATTCAGCCACATACGCAACCACCACGCCTGCAAGTCCGCCCGGGATCTGCTCCTGCTCCTCTACACCGTCCACCTCTATGCCGATGGATGTCATCGCATCCGCAATCTGCTGCGGACCAAGGTCGCACTTCAAATAGTCTTTGAGCCAATTGTACGAAATCTTCATATTTCTTTATTTTAAATCATCCGGATTGAAAAGGGTCTCGACGAAGGCCTGCCTGTCGAACTCCTTAATGTCATCTATTCCTTCCCCCGTACCGATGAACCTGACCGGGATGGAGAACTGGTCGGACACGCCCACCACCACGCCACCCTTCGCGGTACCGTCAAGCTTGGTGACTGTCACGCCGGTGATATCGGTCGCCCGCGAGAACTCCCTGGCCTGCTGGAATGCGTTCTGACCCGTAGAGGCGTCAAGTATCAGCATCACTTCGTGTGGTCCGTCAGGGACCACCTTGCGTATGACATTGCGTATCTTGGTCAGCTCATTCATCAGATCAATGCGGTTGTGGAGACGGCCTGCCGTATCGATGATGGCCACGTCGGCGCCCCTTGCCACGGCAGCCTTGACCGTATCGAAAGCCACGGATGCAGGGTCAGACCCCATTGCCTGCTTCACAAGATCCACACCGGCCCTCTCCGCCCAGATGGTGATCTGGTCCACCGCGGCGGCACGGAAGGTGTCAGCGGCCCCGAGAATGACCTTGCGGCCCTGTTTGCGGTAATAATTGGCAAGTTTGCCGATGGTCGTGGTCTTGCCCACACCATTGACACCGACAACCAGGATCACGTACGGACGATGGGCTGCCACATCGAAACGCCCTTCCCCCCCGGAAGATGCGAGAAGGCCCGCAATCTCCTCA
>JAZRXV010000150.1:0-5019 GCA_045600405.1 Candidatus Cryptobacteroides sp. | reverse complement strand
GAGCCCCAGCAGGTGGTATGCTCCCTGGATAAGACGCACTACGCCTGACTCTTCGAGGCCCATTTCTTCAAGGAACATCTGCCTGTCATCGTAATCCTCCATTTCTGCAATCTCCGATTCGGTCTTTGCTGAGATGATGAGGATCTCGGCATTCTCATCCTTGACGGCTTCCCTGACCTGGTCCACGTAGGCGTTTCCGTTGAGGGCGGAAGCGTCATCGACGTTGCAGACATACATTACGGGCTTGTTGGTCAGCAGGAACAGGTCGTGGGCTATGCTTGCCTCCTCCTCGTTCAGGAGTGCCACGGAGCGGCAGGATTTGCCTTGAAGCAGGGCTTCGCGGTAGCGTTTGAGCAGTTCCGCCAGTTTTCTGGCATCCTTGTCTCCAGCCTTGCCCGCCTTGTCGGCCTTGCCGAGTCTGTTCTCCACGGTTTCGAGGTCCTTGATCTGGAGTTCGGTATCTACCACTTCCTTGTCGCGGACAGGGTCCACGCTGCCATCGACGTGTACCACGTTGCCATCATCGAAGCAGCGCAGCACATGCAGGATGGCATCGCATTCGCGGATGTTGGCAAGGAACTGGTTGCCGAGACCTTCACCGCGGCTCGCTCCTTTCACAAGACCTGCGATGTCCACGATGTCCACCGTGGCAGGAATGGTCCGCTGAGGCTTGCATATGTCCGAAAGGACCTCCAGGCGCTTGTCCGGCACATTCGTTGACCCGAGGTTGGGCTCTATGGTGCAGAAAGGGAAATTGGCGCTCTGGGCCTTGCCAGAACTCACACAGTTGAAAAGAGTTGATTTACCTACGTTCGGAAGTCCGACGATACCGCATTTGAGTGACATATTCTGAATTTAGATTAAAGCGAGTAAGACATAAGCCCAGTGGGCGGTTATTCCGGCGGCGAGACCGCCTATGGTATGGGCGAGGATGGCCTTGCCCGTAAGTTTACGGAAGCCGAGGGTGTCGAGCATGGCAGTATGGGTGCTGAGGTATCCGCTCCAGCACATGCCTATGGCGGTGCAGACTGCGATGGCGTTGCCGTTGACCCAGCCTTCCGCAAGGAAATTCGGGACGAGGCTGAGGGCGGCTCCTACCGCTCCGAGGGCGGTAATAGGGAATGCCACGAGATGAGGGTCATCGAATCCGAACAGCCAGTCGAATATGAAATTGATCTTCCCTGCCGCCCATGGAAGCAGTTCAGTGCCTTCATATGCCGCTCCGGTATAGGCTCCGGAGGCTGCCGGCCCGAATGTAAGGATCATGACCAGGGTCGAGATGACAAGCACTCCCGGGATAATGGCGAGACCGACATCGACACCGGTCTTGCCTCCGTCGAGTACGGCGTTAAGCAGTCGGATGAACCTGCCTTCCCTTGCATCTTCTTCCTCTTCTTTGTCTTCTTTCTCGTCCTCAGGGTGTCCATTGGCAGCGCAGGCTTCTTCCTCTTTGTATTGAGGATATGCCTTGACGATGAATCTCTGCATCAGCCGGGTGGATACGACCGCTCCGCAGAAGGCGCCGAAAAGTCCCACCAGCGGTTCCCAGTAGAATCCCTGGCTTATCATGAAGATGATCACTATGATTCCCATTCCGAAAGCAGTGCCGAAATTGGTGAGGGATATGAACTGGTATTTCTTGAAATACTTTGCGAAATTCCTGTCCTTCGCCAGTGAGATTATGGCCGGATTGTCGGAGAGGAAAGTCATGACCGCTCCCAGTGATGCCACTCCCGGAAGGTTGAAAAGAGGCTTCATCAGGGGGTTGAGCAGTTTCTGGAGAAGGTCCACGACTCCGAATTCTATGAAGATGCGGCTCAGGGCTCCCATCAGCACGCATATGGCCATGAGGAAGAAGACCGTGTTGAGAAGCAGGTCATGCGCTGTGTGCATGATGGTGTTGAGCATGTTTGCCGCGCCCATGACGGCCCCGAGATAAATGAAGATCGAAGCGATTATCAGGAGGCACCACAGACCTCTCGTGTTTTTCCAGAAATTCTTCCTGCTCATTGTTTTGTGAAAAGATGACAATTCCATTTAAGTCCTAAGCCCAAGGCCGTGATATCTTCTTTTGGAAGATAACTCCCCTGTAAGTGTAGTCGCAGGTCCCTGCTTCCCTTGTACGGAAAGAATTCGAATGCGATACCTGTCTGGAAGAGGTTTCCGATCACCCGGTCGAAGTCAAATGAGGCCTTGACCTGTGCGCTTGCATATCGTCCCATTTCCGCGCTGAGCCTGGTCATGAAGAAACCGGAGCTGAAAGGACCGTTGGACTTCCTGGCTGAATAAAATCGGTTGCAGAGATCGATGTCGGCGGAGAACCAGTCGGCGTTCATCCTGTGCCCGAGAGCGATTTCGTATTGCTTGTATCCGTCGGGAAGTTCATGCATGTTGGCGGAATACAGGGTGTTCATCCATCCGTGGTGTCCTGTCCACATGAAGTTGTAGGAGTATCTGCCCCATTCTCCATGCTCGGTGTGGGCGCCCTTTGTCATCTGAAGGGAGAAACTGTCCTTGCCGCCATTGAAGTGATAGCTGACGTCAATGCCGGGGAGGAAGAAACTGCATGAGGTGAAATGGCGGGTATAGAAATAGATGTCGATAGGGGCGTCGTCATATTCGAATGACCCGAAGGCGGATATTATCTTGCCTGCGGTGAAAGACCAGTGCTCCGTCGGAGTGTACCGCAGGTAGAGACGGTCCGCGGCATACAGCATTTCCTTCACCGGGACAAGACGGTTGAAATGCTGGAAATAGTCGAAGGAAAGTTTGCTGTTGAAAGAACCCTTGACCTCCATGCTTAGGCGGTCAAGGTTCATCCCTGTATCTTTGTTGAGGCTTTCCCGGCCTTCAATCCTGATGTCTATATTCTGAGCTGACAGCATCCCTGCTGCGAGGAGGGAAAGAGCCAGGCATAAAAGTCTTTTCATTTTTTTATAAAATGAACGTGCAAAGATAATTCATTTCCTTGACAAATTGCGATATTTAAGGACATGAAACGGACTGTGACAATACTTCTTGCGGTGTTGCTGCCGATATGTGCGTGGGCGCAGCGTGACTCGCTCGTGGTGATGTTCTGGAATGTTGAGAATTTCTTTGATACGGTGGAGGATGGAGCCGGTGCTTCGGACCGTGAATTCACTCCCCGGGGAGACCGCCATTGGACCAGGAAACGTTTCGAGGCGAAAAGCAATGCCATAGCCAAGGTGATATTGAAAGTCGGGGACAGATATGGAAGGATGCCTGATATGGTCGGTTTTGCTGAGATTGAAAACGGGGCTGTGATGAAAAGCCTGATGCTGGACACCCCTCTGAGGAAACTCGGATACGGGATTGTGCATTATGAATCCCCGGACCACAGGGGAATAGACTGCGGCCTGATCTACAGGAAGTCTTCGGTCTCCCTCGTTGGATCCGACCACAAGCATGTCTATGATGGGGAGGGGGCCGTGATGGAGACAAGGGACATCCTGCTTGCATGCTTTGACAGTATCGCGGTACTTGTCAACCACCATCCCTCCAAGGTCGGTGAGGGAGGTTCGTCCAGGAGAGGACCGGCGATGGAAAGGATGCGGTCGCTGATGGACTCCCTCGTCAGCGCGGGGACCCCCCGGGTGCTTGCAATAGGGGATTTCAATGAGGACCTCTGGCATAGAGGGGATGGTCGGGGGACTATCAAATACAATGGGGGCTGGGAGAAGATAGACGGATGTTTCGCCCGGGGGGCAATGGATGTGAAGGAGGAAATCATAGAAGATCCCGTGCTGCTTGAGAGAGACGGGGCCTACGGCGGGATGAAGCCTCGGCGCACATATTCCGGTCCACGTTACCTCGGTGGAATAAGTGACCATCTGCCTATTGTCGTTACGGTTTATTTTTGATAAATTTGTGAGATTCCACTTGGAAGATGATCAAATCATAACACCACATAAAATGGATATGCAGACAAAAATTCACGAGAAATTCGTGGCTCTCTACGGAGAGGGCGGCGTGGCTTATGCTTCTGCCGGCCGTATCAACCTTATCGGCGAACACACTGACTATAACGGCGGATATGTCTTCCCGGGCGCTATCGACAAAGGCATAGTCGCGGAGATCAAACTGAACGGTACCGACAAGGTCCGTGCATATTCCCTTGACTACGATGCCGAGACCACTTTCGGGCTCAACGAGGAGGACAAACCGAAAGAGGCATGGGCATGCTATATCTTCGGTGTATGCCGCGAGACCATCAAGAGAGGCGGCAAGGTGCAGGGTTTCGACACCGTATTTGCAGGGGACGTCCCTCTCGGAGCAGGTCTTTCATCATCCGCTGCGCTTGAAAGCACCTTCGCTTTCGCGATAAACGATATCTTCCAGAACGGCATCGACAAATTCGAGCTTGCCAAGATAGGCCAGAGCACCGAGCACAACTACTGCGGTGTCAACTGCGGCATCATGGACCAGTTCGCTTCCTGCTTCGGCAAGGCCGGCTGCCTTATCCGCCTCAACTGCAAGACCCTTGAGTACAAGTATTTCCCATTCGATCCGGAGGCTGCCGGATACAAGCTCGTCCTTATCGACTCATGCGTGAAGCATGAACTCGCATCCTCAGCATACAACAAGCCCCGCGCTTCCTGCGAGAATGCCGCCGCCGCCATCAAGAAGAACCATCCGGAGGTCGATTTCCTCAGCGATGCAAAGCGGGTGTGGCTTGACGAGGTCCGTGCCGAGATCCCTGAAGAGGATTTCCTCCGCGCAGAGTATGTAATCGGCGAGGTCCAGAGAGTGCTTGACGTATGCGATGCCCTTGAGAGAGGCGACTACGAGACCGCAGGCGAGATGATGTATCAGACCCACTTCGGCATGAGGAAGCTCTATGAAGTCAGCTGTGAGGAACTTGACTTCCTCAACAAGCTCGCCCGCAAGATGGATGTCTCCGGCTCACGTGTCATGGGCGGCGGTTTCGGCGGCTGCACCATCAACCTCGTGAAGAAGGAACTCTATCAGCCGTTCATTGACAAGGCCGTTGCAGAGTTC
>JAZRXV010000149.1:0-28760 GCA_045600405.1 Candidatus Cryptobacteroides sp. | reverse complement strand
ATTGAAGTGAGTCCGCCATACGGATTTGCTTTAAAAGTCGAAAAGGCCCAGAAGCAGCGATTGCTCCTGGGCTGATTCGTTCAGGGATTTTCAATTTGTAGGAAAGTTGTAGGAAAATTTGAAACTGAAAATGCCCCTCAGATATCTGAGAGGCATTTGCTGGAGGTGCGTAGCGGAATCGAACCACTGTGACAGGTTTTGCAGACCTGCGCCTAACCACTCGGCCAACGCACCGTTCGGGAGTGCAAATATAGACTTTTTTATCGGATTTGCAAAACCAAATCCAACTATATCGACAGAATGCCGAGGACGTTTATCAGTTCCTTGTCGATTGGTTTGTCCCATTTGATCGCACGGGCGATAGGGACGTAAACTATCTGGTCATCCTTGATGCCTATCATTATGTTGCGCTGGCCTTCCTTGAGCGCCCCGATCGATGCCACTCCGAGACGGCTGGCAAGTATGCGGTCGTATGCGGTAGGGGTGCCTCCGCGCTGCAGATGCCCCAGGATGGAGACCCTTACGTCGTATTGAGGATATTCCTTGCGGACGCGCTCTGCATAGTGCATGGCGCCGCCGTCCTTCTCCGAGACCAGCACTATGCTGCTGTTCTTGCTCTTGCGTATGCCGCGGTCGATGAAATTGGCCAGCTGGTCTATGTCGGTGTTGTCCTCCGGAATGATGGCGGCCTCCGCACCTGCGGCGATGGCGCTGTTCTGCGCGAGGAAGCCGGCGTCGCGTCCCATTACCTCCACGAAGAAGATGCGGTCGTGGGAGGTGGCGGTGTCGCGGATCTTGTCCACGCACTCCATGATGGTGTTGAGGGCTGTGTCGTAGCCTATGGTGGAATCGGTGCCGTAGAGGTCATTGTCAATGGTGCCCGGAAGACCGATGACAGGGATGTCGTGCTCGCGTGCGAGTTCCTGCGCTCCGGCAAGGGAGCCGTTGCCTCCTATCACCACGAGGGCGTCCATTCCGTGCTTGACCATATTGTCATAAGCCTTGGCCCTGCCTTCCGGGGTCAGAAACTCCTGGCTGCGGGCGGTCTTCAGGATTGTGCCGCCACGCTGAATGGTGTTGCTGACGCTTTCTGTGGTGAATTCCTTTATCTCGTCGTGGATGAGACCTTCCCAGCCGCGGTATATCGCGAAAACCTTCCAGCCTTCGTAGATCGCCGCCCTTGTGACGGCGCGTATGCATGCGTTCATGCCCGGAGCATCCCCTCCGGAAGTCATGACGCCTATGGCCTTGATCTCCCTCATCATTCTATCACGGTGACTTTCATGCTGATATCGGTCTTCGGGCGGTCGTTGCCGTCCGTGTCGGCGTTCTGGATGGCCTCCACAACTTCAAGGCCTTCCTCCACCTCTCCGAATACTGTGTACTGCCCGTCGAGGAAAGGGGTGCCGCCGATAGTCGTATAGATGCGTTTCTGCTCGTCTGAAAGCACGCCCAGACCCTTTTCCGTCATGATTGCGGCGGTCTCGGCAAGCAGTTCCTCCTGCAGTGCCATAAGCCCGGCCTGGTCGCGGTTGCGGCGCAGGTCCATGATCTGCTCGCGCCTCTGGCGGGCGAGGGAATTGAATACTTCCTGCTCGGCCTGCATCCTGGTCTGCTTCTCCAGCTGTCCCATCTGCGACTCGGAGTATTTCTTGCCCCAGACAATGTAGAACTGACATCCGCTGCTGCGCCTCTCGGGGTTGACATTGTCGCCGAGCCTGGCGGCGGAGAGGGCTCCGCGCTTATGGAACAGGGACGGGTTGAACTCGGCCGGAATGGTGTATCCGGCATCTCCTGACCCTAACTGCTTTCCGGCGGGGGCGCCCTTGCTTTCCGGATCGCCGCCCTGGATCATGAATCCCTTGATGACCCTGTGGAAAAGGGTTCCGTCATAGAAGCCTTCCTTTGCCAGTTTGAGTATGTTGTCCCTGTGAAGGGGAGTCTCGTCATAAAGCCGGACTACGATGTCCCCTGATGATGTGGATATTCTGATTTTTGCCATATTGATGATTGATTATTCCGGTACGGTGAATTCCAGTTTCGCGAAATTCATATCGGATGTCTGACATTTCAACTGATCATCCAGATAAATCTTCATGGATATCTGTGTGTCAACTGGATGGTCTTTGTCGATTATAGCCTGTGCTGACATGAACGCGCCGAATCCCGCTTCCACACCCAGGCACTCCTGGCGGAATGACGACCCTCTCGAAGATGACAGCACGTTGATGCCGGGATACATATACCGGATCTCCATGTTGACGGAAGGGGAGGATGTGACTTCGTACACGAGTTTGTGATAGACGACAGATGATGAACTCTTGTTGTTTGCGCAGGAGGAGAATACAAGCAGTGCAGCGAGTGCACAAAATATAGAACGCATCCGATTCATAGTTTAAATCAAAATTAAACATTTTTGCTGACATATGCAAAATAACGCCATTATTGCGTATTTTTGCAAAGATGGAAAAATCTGTATTTCTTGATAGTTTTGAAAAGACCTTGCAGGACGGATTGCTGAAGGTCTGCGACGGTCTGGGCGTTCTGTCCGGCGAGGTCCTTGAGTCGCCTGACGTGAACGGACGCTGGGATGCGTACATCAAGGATTATGTCGGGGATGCGGTGGAGAATTTCAACGAATATCCTCAGTCCGCCATTGCCTGGGCCGGTTTCCTTGGCATGGGGGTGGCCCATTTGTGGGATAAGGACTGGAAGAGGTGCGCCGTGGCCGCATATTCCGATTTCTATGGGGAAAGGGGTTTTGACGATATGGACGAACATATCCTGCGCGACATCCTCGGTCTTCCGTTGGATTCGGACGAGGCCGGCAGGTTGTCCGGAGCGTTGAGCAGCTGTGCGATAGCCACTCTCGGGCTTATCCGTCATGAAGGTATTGAATCACAGACGAGCAACGGGTTCTATGTGCTTGTGCGGGCATATTCTGTCATGTACCGCATAGGGGCTGCGATTGAACTCCGCAGGCTCGGTTATAAAAAGGTTGCCCTATGAAAACGCCGAAGAATCTGACTTTGTACAGTTTCAGCTACAGTGCCGGGAAACTGTGGAGAAAGTTCCAGCGCAGTGCCAAGCAGGCCGGTTCAAAGGCGGTGTATGCCGCTCTGGTGCTGTATTATGCGCTCAACAGTCCCGGCATATCCCGCAAGGACCGCAACATAATCATAGGTGCTCTCGGGTATTTCATATTGCCGATAGACCTTATCCCGGACTTCATACCGGGAACGGGATATACGGACGATATCGCCGCCCTTCTTTTCGCCGTATACAAGGTGTCCCGCAACATTTCCCCTGAAGTCAAGGAAAAGGCGAAGGAGAAGGTCCGGGAATGGTTCGGCAGTGAAGTGGACGAGGAGGAATTCGACCTTTCGCCCTCTGTCGATTGGGATCAGGAGGACGTCATTCCTACTAACGATGACCTTTCATAAGGACTTGTGCCTGTATTTCAATGGTGTCGTTCCTTCGTGCTGGCGGAAGAATCTCACGAAATCTGTCGATGAAGGGAAATTCAGCAGTTCCGCTATCTGCGCCATCGTGGACGAAGTGCTTTTCAGATAGAATCTGGCTTTGCTCATCGTAGTCTCATCCATCCAGTTGCGGGTGGTTTTCTTCGTGGTCTTCGTCACGCTCGAGGACAGATATTTTGGCGTGACGCACAGTTTCTGTGCATAGAAGCCAAGGGTGCGCTGTTTGGCCCCATGCTCCTTGACCAGTTTCAGAAAGTCTTTCGTTATCGTCTCTTTCCGGCTGTGGCTTTCGCTGTAAATACATGAGTCCGGGGCTCCCAGAACCTGTATGAGAAGTGCGGCAGAAACGAAGATGGCACTTTTCATGCGTATGTCTTCCCGCCCATGATCCAGATTGTCGGAAAGCATGCGGATATATCTTCCGCACATCAGCCGCTCCTCCTTGTCAAGCCTCAACTGCACCGGACCTGCCGCTATTTTCGCGCCGATCCCTGAAAGGGAATAATCCACGGACAGTTTGTCTATGAAATCGTAAGCCATGCCTATCATGAATCCCCTGAAATCGTCGCTGAATGTTATCCCATGTACCTGGGCCTTAGTGCTGAAGATTACGACGCAACGGTTCAGTACAGAAGCGGAGCTGCTCCCGACATGCCATGCGACAGAACCGTTTTTTACCAATATGCCGCATACAAAACTCTCCCCGACGTATCTCCGGACAGTTTCTTCATAAGGGGCACCCGCCGGATCTTCGAAAATTGCCAGATTCCCCTGATGGCTACGTATCTTCTTTGCGCTTGTCCGGTAATTCGAAGTAGTTATGTACTTTGGCATCAGTCGTTTTTTCTAAAGTATCAATAAAACTTCTTCGAGTCCGGCATATGCGGGTCATTTGATAATAATTGGCGGTCATATGAATATGTTGTTTGTGTTTTTGGGGTCGATTGGATAAATTTGAATCATGAAACATCTTTTCCATATATTTTTTGTCATTTTCTCCATGGCATTCAACATACATGCAGATGCACAGACTCCCGATTCCTGCCCGTATATAGGATACATGGAGGCCTCTGATGATGCCCTGCGGGGAATGGGCTTCGTATTCGATCCATACCGCAACTGCTGGCATCTGTCAAATAGTGGCACAGGTGCATATGAAGATATAATAATCCCTTCCGGCGAGGATCTCCGTATCACAGTGCAGAATGGGGCTGACGGTTCACGGGCCTGCCTGCAGGTGGTGTTTTTCAATCAGAAGACATACGACTCCATAGTCGGCTTCGGCCTGGAGAAAGGCACTTATTTTACCGAAAGTGTCGTCGGGACGGGGAAAAGATGTCAGTTCGTGTCGGGAGGATATACCGTATCCGTTGAATATAAACCGGTCAAGGGCAGTATTCAGGAGGACGGGGCCGCCCCTTGTCCATATTCGTATGACAGATATGTGCTGACGGTATCGGGCTCCGTACCCGCTTCGTCGAGATATCTTGATGACAGGGCGGCAGAAAAAAAGGCTTCTGCGGAATCTCGCCGCAGAAGCCGTATGTCGCTCACTGATTAACCGGAGCGTCAGACTTCAACCCAGCATGAGCCGTTGGAACTGCTCTTGACGCATGCTTCGATGAATCTTACGCCGTGAAGACCGTCCTCTGCGGTAGGGAAGTCAAGATCCCAGGCGCCGTCGTTGGCCTGTCCGTTCAGTTTGCGGAGAAGCGCTTCGCAGAAAGTCTTGTAAATGTTGGCGAATGCCATGGTAAGTCCTTCCGGATGCCCTGAAGGGATGCGGTTCAGGGTGAGTGCGTGGCCTGAGGTATGGGCGGCGCGGGTGTAAACCTGGGTCGGCTGTCCCTTGATGGTAACCTTGAGGAAATCAGGGTGCTCCTGTTCCCATTCTATTGCGCCTTTGGTTCCGAATATCCTGATGGCAAGTCCGTTGTAATGGCCTGCAGTGATCTGGGAGCATGAGAATGTGCCGTGCGCTCCGTTATCGAACTCCACCAGCATGTTGGCGTTCAGGTCAAGATCGTGGTCGAACTTGTCAAGCATTGCAGTCAACTTGCATACGCGTGTCCCGGCCATGTATGCTACGGTCTCCTCGATATGGGTGCCGATATCTCCCACGCAGTTGGAGATGCCGCTGAACTCTGGATTCATCCTCCAGACTGAAAGTTTCCTGTCTGATGATTCCGCATTGTCAACCTCGTCCATGAGCCAGTCCTGGAGGTATTCTCCCTTGACGTCCACCACCTTGCCGATAATGCCGTCCTTGATCATCTCCCTGGCCTGTTTCACCATGTTGTAGCCTGTATAGGTGTAGGTGACGCAGAAAAGCAGGTCCTTCTCCTTTGCGAGGGCGCACAGTTCCTCGGCCTGGGCACGGGTGAAGCAAAGAGGTTTCTCGCATACCACATGAATGCCTTTGAGAAGGAAGGCCCTGGCAACTTCGTAGTGCGTTTTGTTAGGGGTGCAGATGACGACAAAGTCAATCTTTCCGGCTTCGGCTTCGGCCATGGATGCGTAATCCGGATATATGCGCTCTGCTGCTATGCCGTAATGGTTCCCGGTCTCCTTGTTTGCCTCCGGATTGGATGAGCTGAAGCAACCGGCCACCAGCTCGGCCTGCTCGTTGATTGAAATGGCTTTGCGGTGTACACCTCCGATAAAAGCATTGAGAGTACCGCCGACCTGTCCGTATTGTAATTTAGTCTTCATATGTCATTAGTTTTTGATAGCGTCGTCGAATCTGATGGATGAGCTAGGGAAGTCGATCTTCTTTACGAAATCACATGCTTCCTTTGCACCGAACTCGCGGTCCATGCCTGAATCTTCCCATTCCACTGAAAGAGGTCCTTCATAATTGTTGGCGTTGAGCACGCGAATAATCTCCTCGAAGTTGACATCACCATGGCCCAGGGAGCGGAAATTCCATCCTCTGCGCAGGTCTCCGAACTCGATGTGTGAGCCAAGAAGGCCGTTCCGTCCGTTGAGGGTGACGGCACAATCCTTCATGTGCACATGGTAAACCCTGTCAATGAAGTCCTCAAGGAATATATGAGGAGTGACGCCCTGCCACTGGAGGTGGCTCGGGTCGAAGTTGATTCCGAACTCAGGCCTGTCGCTGAATTTCTCGAGGAGCCTCTTGGTGGAATAGTAGTCGAAAGCGATCTCTCCCGGATGAACCTCGAGGGCGTATTTGATGCCGTTCTCCTTGAATACATCAAGAATAGGGCACCAGAGGTCATAAATCTCCTGGAAGCCATTCTCGATCATCTCTTCGGTAGTCTGAGGGAAAGAGTAGAACCATTTCCAGATAGGGGAGCCGACGAATCCTGTGACGCAGTATGCGCCGATCTTGCGGGCTGCTATAGCGGCCGCCTTCATGGTCTCAGTGGCCCAGGCCCTGATCTCATCAGGTTTGTCAGCAAGTTCCGCAGGTGCGAAATTGTTGAGTCTCGGGTCGTTGTAGTCACCCACGCACTGGCTCGGTACATGAGCGCACAGAGCCTTGACTACGAGATTGTACTTCTTCAGGGTGGCTTTGATCGATTCGACATAGTCGTCGTCGATTGCGGCTTTCAGCGGATCGAGGTGGTTGCCCCAGATTGCGAGTTCGATACCGTCATAACCCATCTGCGAAGCCTTTGCGCAAAGGGTTTCCAAATCCATGTCTGCCCACTGGCAGCTCATAAGCGTTACTAAACGTGGCATAATGTAAAGTGTTAAAGATTAATTATTTCTTGCTGTAATATTTCGGCCAGCATGATAGCAGATAGGCCTTGAGTCTATCTTCGTGCTGGTTGGGTTGAGGTTCGTAGAACACCGTGCCTTCCTTTCCTTTGGGAAGAAATTCCAGGTCGGTGAAGTGGCCGGGGAAATCATGGGCGTATTTGTATCCGTCGGAGTACCCGAGGTCATCCATAAGTTTCGTAGGAGCATTCCTGAGGTATAGCGGAACTGCTGCAACCTTGTCATCTTTTGCAGTAGCAAGTGCTTTGTCTATAGCGAGATATGCTGAGTTACTTTTAGGTGAGCTTGCGAGGTATACGGCACATTCCGACAGTGGGATCCTGGCCTCCGGCATGCCTATGGAATGTACCACCTGGAAGGTTGCATTGGCCAGAAGCAGGGCATTCGGGTTTGCCAGGCCGATGTCTTCGGCGGCAAGGATGCACAGGCGCCGGGCTATGAAAAGGGGATCCTCGCCACCTTCCAGCATGCGTGCCATCCAATATACGGCGGCGTTGGGGTCGGAGCCCCGCACGCTTTTGATGAATGCGGAGATGATGTCATAATGCATCTCGCCATCCTTGTCATAGATGGCCACATTTTCCTGCAGGCATTCCGTAACCGTCTTGTTGTCAATGATTATCGGCCCTTCGTCGGCTGATTTGGAATCAACCACGATCTCCAGGATATTAAGCAGTTTGCGAGCATCGCCTCCGCTTTGGCGGAACAGTGCCTCCACTTCCTTGACACGGATGTCCTTCGAGCCAAGCACTTCATCCTTGCTGACCGCCCTGTCGAGGAGGACCTTGAGATCTTCCGTTCCAAGGGACTTGAGGACGAAAACCTGGCATCTGGAGAGAAGCGGGGTGATGACTTCGAATGACGGGTTTTCTGTGGTCGCGCCTATGAGTATGACCGTCCCGGCTTCCACCGCTCCCAGGAGGGCGTCCTGCTGGGCCTTGTTGAACCTGTGTATCTCGTCTATGAAGAGTATGGGTGCACCATGCTGGGAGAAAACGGATCGGCTCTTTGCCGTATCGATCACCTCGCGCACATCCTTGACACCGGAGCTGATTGCGGAGAGGGTGAAGAAATCCCTGTCGAGAGTTTCGGCTATGATTCTGGCCAGGGTGGTCTTGCCGACACCCGGCGGCCCCCAAAGAATGAATGAGGACAGATTGCCGGTGTCAATCATGGTGCGAAGGATGCATCCCTGCCCCACAAGGTGCTTCTGCCCTACGTATTCATCGAGGTTCTTGGGCCTCATCCGTTCCGGAAGGGGAGGAAGTGACCAATTGCTGACCGTTTTAGAATCCATATCTTATATTGCGCGGTAAAACGCTTATAATCAATTAATGCAACAAAATTGTAATATATTATAACAAATTTGTTATCGGGCTTATTTTATTAATTGTGCCCGTCGTCGGCCCCCGTAGTCCATCCGGGTGCGACCGGCGGGGCTTCAAGACACAACTTCTAAGTTAATAAGTTCATTGGAAAAAATCAAAGATTTTCATATCTTCGTAAACACTGAAACCTGACCTTTAATTGAGAAATTCACTTCATATTGTTCTGACTGTACTCGCCGTTGCTGCCTTTACACATGCCGGTTGGTCCCGTGATCTTCAGTCAGGCCCCTCTCCATCTGCGGGGGTTTTCAATTCGATAAAAGGTTTTGGCGTGGCTTTCCAGATTCCGTCCGAAATGGAGTTCGAGAACATCGCCCTTTACGCTGAGATATATGGAATCCCTACGGGGCGCTGTTCGAGCCCCGGGGTGAAACTGTGCTATTCGCATAATATCATTCTGAAAAGGATGGAATTCGAGACGGCGCGGCTTTCTTTCTATGCCGGGCCGGGCGTATCCGCCGGATATATGCAGGATGCCGAGATAGGGAAGTACGAGGGGACGGACTTCACCCTGACCCGCAATCCCGGCTTCATGGCCGCTCTCAGCGGCACCGGAGGATGCCACTTCAATTTCTGCAGGAACATAGCACTTGACCTCTCGTTTACAGCGGAGCTTGGCATACATGTCCGCCGTGATGAGAAAGTGCGCTCCCTGAACATGAATTTCTATCGGAACGGTCTGCTCCAGGCCCTTTATCCTCAATTGTCAATTCTTTTCTATCTATAGGATGTCATCCCGTGCTGTCATATTGTCCTTGATCCTGCCGCTTCTTTCCGGACCACTCATGGCGCGTACGCCGCTTTTCCGATATGGTCTGGAGTGGGGTTTCACCCCAACGGTGTACGAGACCAGCCATCTGAACTATATAGTGGAAGAGGGATACAGGGTGGATGAAAACGCTTCCGATGTCCTGTTTATCCCGAATGCAGTCCTTCTGGCGGGCTTCGGTGTCAATGTGAGTGATAATATATCCCTTGGTGTCTATACTGGATATGCGGGCCTTTCTGAAGAGAACAGGGTTGTCCCTCTGTCGTTCCGTGCGACATGGTTCCCTAAGGGCGTCACGTCTGACGGTCTTATATGCTATGCTGATATCGGTACGGGATTCCACATCCACATCAGTGACCGGATAGAGCCTGACAGAAGTCCGGCTACCATGGTCGGGCTGGGTACCGGATATCATTTTGCCCTGACCAGAAGCATAGGCCTTGATCTGCAGATAGGCTTCAGGGAGTCTTTTGACCATGCCCTTATCCTGGATCCGGACGGGTCGGGATACATTTCAGGGCGGAACATCCGCAGGAACAATGCTGCGTATTCCGCCCTGAATATGTCGATTGCCCTTACTTTCTAGAAGAGGGCGTCAACTTTCGCTATGATTTCCTCGGCCGGGAGATCCGGGCTCAGCACCAGATCCGCCTCTTTGAGCTGGAAGCCCTTGGCCATTGATCCGAGGGTGCCGCCGCCGGTACAGTTGAGCATAATGTACTCGTCCTTCTTGACCTTGCCTTCCCATACGGCCTGGGCAAGTGCGGAGACCGCAGTACAAGGAGCAGGCAGCAGATCATATCCTTCGAGATTGCGGAACTGCATGATCCACATCATGATATCATCGTTCGTCGCAAGGAATACATCACCTCCGCTCTGAAGGAGTACGTCATATAGTCCGCCGGCGAGACTGTAAGGCGGTTTGCGGTTGGAAAGGACCTTGGCAAGTATGACCTCGGCCTTGCGGCGCCCCTGCTCGGGGGTGAGATCCACGAGGGCGCGGGAATGTGCCTTCCACGAATCGTACATGAGGGAGAACGGTGCGTTCTGAGAGACATATACGCGCATGTTGTTAGGTCCGAAACGTCCGTCTGCAGCGAGGCGTTCTGCATTTTCCCAAGCTGCGATGGCTCCTGTGCCGGAACCTACGGCCTGGAAGTATGCGTCCGGGATGCGTCCCATCTTCTCCACGCAACTGAGGATAGTGGTGCCCATTCCGTCGCGGCGGGCGACGTTCTTGGCTCCTCCTTCGAGGAAATAATCAGGGCTCTGGGCAAGTTTCTCTCCAAGTGCGATGGCGTCGTAGTAATCGCATCCGTGAGGGGCTGCTATTATCTTTACGCATTTGTTGAGTTTCTTGTGGAACCACATGTCATGCTGGCTGTCGAGAGGTATGCATATCACGACCGGAATATTGTTGTCGGAACATACCTGTGCGAAAGCACGGGCTGTGTTGCCTGCGGACTGGACGATGAGAGTGCGCTTCTCGTCCTTGCTCATGCGGGCGAGGACGCTGTATGCTTCGGTCTCCTTGAAAGAGCATGTCTGCATCTTGGCGCCGATCTTCGGATAGTAGCCGGAGAAAGTTATATAGAGATTCTCAAGTCCCAGGAATTTGGCAAGGCCCTTCGATTTGTATGTGACAGGAGCCGCAGAGTTCTTGAGGGTGCGCTTGACCGGCATCCATTCTGCATATCGGTATAAGCCCTTGAGGTCATCCCTTGGAGTGAACTTCTCGTTGGCATAGACAGCACGGATCAGAGACGGGTCTCCTCCTTCCGGATCATTGAGGGTCCAGCCCTGATCGTCAAAGATCCTTCCGGTCTTGACGTTCATGAGCCTGTACTCGGTTGGTTTGAATTTCATACACGTATTAATTATAGTTACACTTTCATGAAAAGCCACGCCATGTATGCAGCATAGCATGCCACCATTATGGCACCTTCCCAGCGGTCGATCCTGTCTTTGTGCCCTGTATATGTCCAGAGCCATACAAATATGGCGCTGGTAAGCAGCACGCCGACATCAACAAGGTCTATCCCGTTGAAGGACAGAGGTGTGACCACGGCTGAAGTGCCGAGGATAAGCAGTATGTTGAATACGTTGGAACCAAGGATGTTGCCGAGCGCCAGCTGGTCCTTGTGCTTGGCTGCTGCTACGAGGCAGGTGGCGAGTTCCGGAAGGGAAGTGCCTCCGGCAAGGATGGTGATGGCTATGAACTTGTCGCTTACACCCAGCAGCTTTGCGATTGAGGTCGCCGAGTTGACGAAAAGGCGGCCGCCGAAGACAAGTCCGGCAAGTCCGGCTGCCACGAGGGCTGTTGCGAGCCAGATATTTTTGACCTTCTGCTCGGAATCTTCCTCGGAAATGCCGGCATCGGACTTGAAGCAGAGGTATAGGTAGCATACAAACACACACAAGAATACAATACCTTCAATTCTTGATAGCGTATCTCCTTTGCCTATTCCGAATAGGGTAAGGCTCATGCCGCATATTATCATCAGCATGGTCACGAGCAGGGTGATGGGGATGTCCCTCCGGCTGTTGGACCTTGTGACAGAAATAGGGGCGATAAGGGTTGTGAGTCCGAGAATCAGGAGGGTGTTGAAGATGTTGGACCCCATCACGTTGCCTATGGAAATGTCGGCATTGCCCATGGCGGCTCCTGTAAGGCTGACTACAAGTTCGGGGCAGGATGTGCCGAATCCTACAATGGTGAGGCCGATGACGAATTCGCTGATGCCGGCCTTGCGTGCAATGGCGGAGGCTCCGTCAACCAGCCAGTCGGCGCCGAATACGATCAGTGCGAGTCCCAGAAGAAGTATCAGTATCAATATAGCCATGTGCCAGTTTTCAAAATCTAACAAAAATAAGAAAAACGCTAAACTTTTTCAAGGCGGCAGACATTCTCGACATGTTGGGTGTGCGGGAACATGTCCACTGGCTGTACGGCGCTTATACGGTATCCGCCGGCACAGAGCATCTCCATGTCGCGGGCCTGGGAAGCAGGGTTGCAGCTGACATACACTATTCTGTCCGGAGCTGCGTTGAGGATGACTTTTATCACATCGGGGTGCATGCCGGCGCGAGGTGGATCGACGATTATCACCTCCGGACGTCCATGCTCGCTGACGAAAGCATCGGTGAGGACATCCTTCATGTCGCCTGCGTAGAATTCGCAATTGGTGATTCCATTGCCGGCGGAGTTGACCTTCGCGTCCATTATGGCCTCGGGCACATATTCGATGCCTATCACCTTGGATGCCCCGGCGCTCACGAACTGCGCTATTGTACCGGTACCGGTATAGAGGTCATAAACGGTCTCGCTTCCTGTAAGTCCTGCGAAGTCCCTCGCCACCTTGTACAGCTTGTATGCCTGGCCTGTATTGGTCTGATAGAATGATTTCGGGCCTATCTTGAAACGCAGGCCCTCCATTGTCTCGTATATCGCCTCGTCCCCCTTGTAGAGTATGCATTCCTGGTCGCCGATGCTGTCGTTGCACTTGCTGTTGATAATATAGTAAAGCGAGCTTATCTGAGGGAACTGTTCCGCAATGGCGTCCAGCATCTCCGCCCTGCCTTCGAATTCGCAGCCGAAGCAGATGATGAGCATCACCTGCCCATCGTCCGTGGTGCGGACGAACATGTTGCGCAGGACTCCGGTATTGGCGCGCAGGTCGTAGAAAGGTATGTCGTGGTCAATTGCGTACTGTCTGATGAAGTTCCGCAGTGCGTTGGCCGGCTCAGGTTGCAGGTAGCAGTGCTCTATGTCCAGAACCTTGTCGAAGAACTTGCTGACATGGAAGCCGAGTCCCTGGAGTTCCTCGGCACTGAGCGTCTCAGGGTCTTCTTCAGGAAGTATCCAACGCTTGTTGGATGCGGAGAATTCCAGTTTGTTGCGGTATTCGCGTGTCTTGTCGGAACCGAGGATGGGGCTGATTTCAGGGAAGTCAAGGTGGCCTATGCGCTTGAGCTGGTCATATACCTGCCGCTGCTTTGCTGCAAGCTGTATTTCGTATGGAAGAGGCTGCCAGCGGCACCCTCCGCATACTCCGAAATGCTTGCAGAACGGTTCAAGACGGTCCGGAGAAGGCTTTTTCACATTTATTATCCTTCCTTCCATGAAGGCTTTCTTCTTCCTTGTGACGCGGATGTCCACGACATCCCCCGGTACGGCGAATTCAACGAATACCACCTCTCCGTCGGGTGTATGTGCTATGGCCTTGCCTTCCGCGGCAACGTTTTCGATTACAAGGTCCTCCAGGACCAGGTCAATTTTACCTTTTCTGCCCATGTGTGATGCATCATGAGTTGCAAATTTAATGTTTCTTGACGAGAAATGCAGTTTTTTCACTAACTTTGGGATAATCGGGCGCAAGCCTGATGTTTAATACGGTAAGTTAGTAGCATTATGTACGCAAACAACATTCTTGAAACAATAGGAAACACCCCATTGGTGAGGATCAACAGGCTGTGCCCGAATCCTGACGTCAATATTTTCGCGAAACTTGAGGGATTCAATCCGACCGGAAGCATCAAGGACCGCATCGCGGTGGCTATGGTGGAGCAGGCGGAAAGGGAGGGCAAACTCTATCCGGGCAAGACTATCATAGAACCGACTTCCGGCAATACCGGCATAGGTCTGGCCATAGCGGGAATAGTGAAAGGCTATCCGGTGGAGATAGTCATGAGCGCCGCAGTGTCGGTGGAGAGGCGCAAGATAATAAGGTCGTATGGCGGCACGGTGATCCTTACGCCGGCTGACCAGGGGACTGACGGAGCTATCCGGCTGGCCCACAGACTGGTTGCGGAGAATCCTGAGAAATATTTCATGCCGGACCAGTTCTCCAACGCGAGCAACTACATGGCACATTACAAGAGCACGGCCATAGAGATATGGCAGCAGACAGGCGGTGAAATAGATTATCTGGCCGGCGCGATAGGCACTTCCGGTACGCTTATGGGACTTTCCAAATTCCTTAAGATCATGAACCCGGAGATAAAGGTCGTATGCGCCCATCCTGTACGCGGCCATTATATCCAGGGCCTGAAGAATATGGAGGAAGCGATAGTGCCGGAGATATACAATCCGTCCATCATTGATTATACGGAGATGGTGGAGAGCGAGGAGGCGATAGAGATGGCGCGCAGGATCATACGCGAAGAGGGCATCTTTGCAGGTATGAGCAGCGGTGCGGCCATGCTTGCGGCGGCCAGGACCGCAGAGAAGATCGAGAAGGGCAATATCGTGGTAGTATTCCCGGACAGGGCTGAGAAATATCTGAGCACTACAATGTTCGAAATGTTTGCTGACTGAACATGGACAAGGCTAGGGTGGCCGGGGCAATAAGGGATGTGATACCGGGTACTGTCCGGACGTGTATCTGGATGGTCAGGATCACCGTAGTTGTGTCCTTCGCCATGATGCTGCTGAAGTATTTCAATATCCTGCCATGGATTTCCGACTACATCAGTCCTGTCTTTAAAATCTTCGGCCTTCCCGGCTCTGCCGCGCTGGCCTATCTGTCGGGATATTTCGTCAACTGCTATTCCGCGATAGCGGTTATTTCCACATTGGAACTTGACTGGCGGGCGACCACCATCATTGCCACAATGGTGCTCTGCTCGCATTCCATGGTGCTTGAGACAGCGGTGCTAAAGAAGACCGGCGCTTCCGGAGTCAGGATGGTGCTGGTGCGCACGCTGGGAGCCTTTGCCCTCGGCTTCCTGCTTAACCTCCTGCTGCCCGGATCCGCAGGGCAGGCGATAGAGGCGGCCTCCGGCAAATGGGAATTGCCGTTCGGTGTCACCATATGGCAGTGGTTCCTGTCCACGCTGAAACTGGTGGTCATAATGATCGCTGTCATATTCTCCCTCAATATCCTTCAGCGTCTGCTGACGGAGTTCGGGGTGATGGATGTCATAGCACGTTTCTTCAAACCCCTGATGCGTGTGCTTGGGCTTCCGGCGAATACCGCCTTCCTTTGGCTGGTCGCCAACATCGTGGGGCTCGGCTACGGGGCTGCAGTCATGCTGGACGAGATCGGACGCGGCAGCCTTTCCGAGCGTGATGTGAAATTGCTGGACAGCCACATTTGCATAAGCCACAGCAATGTCGAGGACCTTACGCTTATGACAGCCTTGGGCGGTGTCTGGTGGATCATGTTTACGATACGTCTCGCAGCTGCTGTCATGCTTGTGTGGGAGCAGCGTCTGGAATTTTACTTATTACGTAATAATTCGTAAATTTGCGGTATGCAGGAAGTGTTTGAGAAATACATCAGAAGCGTAGATGCAAAAGATTCCACCAGAGCTACTTACAGGAAGGCACTTGAGTGCTTTTCCAAGTGGGTGGAGGATCGGGGGAGCCAATTGTACGACCTTACCCGCGAGGACATCGTGGCCTACAAGGACAGCCTCCTTGCGGACAACAAATCTGCGCTTACGATAAATCTCTATCTTTCCGCACTTCGCGGCTTCTTCAAGTGGGCGGAAGGGGAGTCCATATGCAAGAACCTGGCAGCAAGCGTCGGCTCGGTGCGTACCAGGAAGGATGTCTTCCGGAGGATGCATCTCGAGAACGAACAGGGCGCGCAGCTGCTTACCGAGGCCTATCTTCCGAAGAGCGTGCATGGCATCAATGCCGGCATCACGAAGAAACTCAATGACAACGAGGAGATCATTTCTCTGCGTAATTACGCCATGCTGAACCTCATGCTCCGTACCGGCCTGCGAACCATAGAGGTGTCCAGGGCCGACATAGGGGACATAACACACAAGAAAGGCCGCCGTATCCTGAAAGTATGGGGAAAGGGCCATTCTGAGAAGGACGATTTCGTTGTGCTTACAGATGAGGCTTACCTGCCTATCAGGGATTATCTGGAGCGGCGTCCGGGGGCCCATGCATCAGAGCCTCTGTTCTGCGCTGTGGGACTTGGCCACAACGGCAACAGGATGTCCACCAGGACTATCCAGAGCATCTGCAAGGAGCATCTGAGAGCCATTGGCCTGGACGGTCACGAGTATTCCGCACATTCCCTCAGGCACACAACGGGAACTCAGATCCTTCTCAACGGCGGTAATATGTTCGATGTCCAGAATGTACTCCGACATGCCACACCTACGACTTCCCAGCTCTATGTGAATACCATCATGGAGGACAAGCGCCTCGATGATGCCAGTGAGGAACTCCTTGACGGTTCCTTCAAGTCGAAGTAGGATTATTTGGGGAATCTTCAATCATGAAACAAGGCAGGATACTCGTAGCCGATGACAATGCAGGTATCAGGGCAACCCTGAAGCTGCTTCTCCCTCTACATTTCGAGCAGGTCGAACTCATCCATACCGGCAACTAAGGCCTCTGCTGGGCCCTAAAATTCATACATACCAATCCGTCCGAAGTCCTGAAGAAGGAGTGATGTTTGATTGAAAATTCATATCTTAGCAGGTATGAAGAGAAAACTATCAATATTGTCTGTGCTGCTGGTATCGAGCATCATCGCCTGTGCACAAGGTCCGAAACCTGTCATCTTCGATACTGACTGGTGGACGGATGTGGATGATGCGTGCGCTGTCAGGCTGCTGCTGGATGCCGAGCGGAAAGGTGAAGTCGATGTTCTGGGCATCTGCATATCGGCAGTCAACGGGACAAGCGTCAAGTCACTTGATTCGTTCCTGCGCCATGAAGGACGCTCCGGTATGCCTTTGGGCATGGATACGGAAGCGACTGATTTTACGGGCGAGCCGTGTTATCATCAACTGATCATCGATTCCTGCAATGACCGTTCAGCCAGGGACAATGATGATTGTACGGACTGCGTGGCCTTCTACAGGCAGCTTCTGGCCTCCTCAAAGGGCAAGGTGGATATAATTGCCGTAGGCTATCCGAATACGCTTGCGCGCCTTCTTGAAAGCGGTGCTGACGACGTGTCCCGGCTTGACGGCCGCAGGCTTGTGAAGCGGAAGGTCTCTCATCTCTGGATTATGGCCGGCAATTATCCGGAAGGGGAGGAGAACAATTTCACGCGCACTGCAAGGAGCCGCAGGGCCGGTGCTCTGTTGTGCTCGGAATGGCCTACAGAGATCACCTTCCTCGGACATGAGGTCGGAATCCGGGTCGTGGCAGGAGGACGGCTGAAAGAAGAAGACCTTCTGCATAAGGTGCTTGCGAGGCATGGCAGTGCCATGGGCAGATATGCCTGGGACCCTATGACCGTAATGCTGGCGATCAGCGGCGATGCCGTAAAGGAAGGCTACAGGCTCGTCCGCGGGTGGAATACGGTTGATCCCGGGACCGGTGCGAATATATTCAGGGAAGACCCTGACGGCCGTCATTCATATGTGGTTATGACGGAACCTGCAGAATGGTATGCCGGGAGACTGGATGACCTGCTGCTCTCTGCTGACGGATGTCAAGACTCCCACTATGCGCAGGTCCCCTTCCTGAAGGAGGGTGAAATGCCTGAGATGCCGGAATTTCCGGAGATTCCCGCACCAAAGCCGGAAGGCTCTGTCAACCCTGGTGATATGGAATCATTTCCTGAAGTCCGGTTGGACATTCCTATCACGGAAGGACCATGTCAACCGGATTGGGAATCCATAGAGCGGAACTATTCGGGCGAAGTGGAATGGCTCCGGGAGGCCAAAGTCGGTTTCTGGGTGCATTTCGGTCCGCAGGCCGCCGGTGAAAGCGGAGACTGGTATGCGCGCAATCTGTACAAGGAGCCTGAGGATCATAAAGCGTACTACAATCATCTGAAACGTTTCGGTCATCCTTCCGAGGTCGGTTACAAGGATGTCCTGAAAGATTGGAATCCGAGCAAGTTCGACCCGGAATATATCACTGAACTCTATCAGAAGGCGGGGGCACGCTTCCTGATGATACAGGGGGTGCATCATGATAACTTCGACCTTTGGAACTCCCGGTATCACCCTTGGAATTCCGTGAACATGGGTCCGAAACGCGATATGTTGCGCGAATGGACAGACGCATGCAAAAAACGTGGAATGCACTATGGAGTGACGTTCCATCATGAATATACATGGTGGTGGTGGCAGACGGCTTTCTGGGCCGATTCCCGTGGAGACAAGAAGGACGTCCCTTATGATGGGCACCTCACGCTCGGGGACGGAATGGGCAAATGGTGGGAAGGGTACGATCCTCGTCTGCTTTATGGCATTGACCTCCGTGAATATGAAAAGATCAACGACTGTGCGCATGCTCCGTATGGAGTTCCTGACCCGGGAGTCTTTGTAAATCATCTGGACTATTGCAAGTGGTACGCCACACAATGGGCATTGCGCATAATGGATGTCGTGGCCAATTATTCCCCGGACTTCATATATACGGACGGCACCTCGCAGGGACCTTTCTGCGGCACGGGTACCGGTACCGGTTATAAATGCAATGCCATGCAGACGGTCATGGCGGATTACTATAATCGCGTCAGGAAAAACAGCGGTAATGTGGACGTGTTCAGCATCATCAAGTTCCGCGACCCTACTCACGGAGCTGTCAATACGGCTGAATTCGATTTTCCTGACTCCATCGTCACTTCTCAGCCTTGGATTCGTGAGGCAGCAGTGGGGGACTGGTTCTATGCTCCCGGCTTCACATATGATTCTAACAGCCTTATCCGTTTCATAATAGAGGCCATTTCCCGCGACGGCAATGTTGCGGTCAACATCCCGATGCGTCCTGACGGCAGCCTTGAGGACGAATGCGTGACCATGCTGGAGGAGATGGGCGGCTGGATGAGCATAAATTCCGAAGGTATCTATGGCAGCAAGGCATGGAAGACCCTCGGTGAAGGAGAAATGATAGACGGTAAACTGAAAAAACTGCCCGGCGGGCAACTCGGGAAAGTACAGCGGGATTTCAAGTTCGATGCTCAGGACATACGCTTCACCGAAGGGAAGAACGGCTGTATCTATGCCTTCTGCATGAATGTGCCGGAAGCCGGACAGAAGGTCTGCATCAAGTCCATGGGCAAGGACTCAGGCAACTTGAAGAAAGTGAAGCGCGTCGCCCTCCTCGGTTACGAAGGGAAACTGAAATGGAAGCATACGGCAGAAGCTTTGGAGATTACTTTTCCGTCCGATGCTTCCTTGAAGACCGCCGCAGTATTCAGGGTCAGGGAATAACTGCCGTCATTGAAATATGGAACTGTTCATTATCAGTTCCTCGTCAGCCGGAAGCCAGCGTACGGAGTGTATTTCTTCCGCACTCAACCATCGGGCGGCTTCATGTTCCAGAAGCATCAGGCTGCCGGATATGACATGGCAGGCGAAGCAGTGCATGGTAAGATGGAATTCCGGATAGTCATATTCGACGGTATCCAGAAAACGGTCTATGGCTATCCCGGTCCCGAGTTCCTCTTGAATCTCCCTTTTCAGCGCTGCCTCCGGGCTTTCTCCGGCCTCCATTTTGCCTCCCGGGAATTCCCACCAATCCTTCCAGGGACCATAGCCCCTCTGGGTGGCGAACGCTCTTCCGCCGTCAAGAATGACAGCCGCAACTACTTCTATGGTTTTCTTGGGGACATATTGCGGGTCATGTGTACATAATATTGCATTCGACACGGAATTCACCGTGCTGCCGAACCGTATGCCATAAGCGGACAGACGCGTACAGTCCATGGAAATGTTCCGTCCCCATGAGTCATCCGGAACGATCATTTCCGGATTGAGTCCGGAAAGTTCAGCAACCTTCACGAGCGTGGAGTATGTGTCTACGGTGTTGGTGCATCCGAAATTGTAGATTCCGGCCGGCAGGATACCGAATGCCCCGATAATGTGTCTGCATACGGTACTGACGTCCGTCATGCCCCGGTACTCTTTAGTGGAGGCTTTGATTTGGATTCCGGTTTTATCCGCTTCGATCAGGCGGCTGATGATGTCGGTGTGCGGTTTTTGTGCGTCGTATCGTTCGAACATCCAGGAAAGGCGCAGTATGGTGGCATCAGGAAGGATTTCCAGCACCCTCTGCTCCATAAGCAGTTTGTGCATGCCGTAGATGTTCGAGGGTGACAATGTCTCATTTTCGTCTATCGGCCCTGCCTTCGGGCATCCGCCATACACCTGGTCGCTGCTCATGAAAAAGGCTTTTGTGCCGGTCTTCCTGCATGCTTTTGCAATATTGACCGCTCCTTCGACATTGATGGCCATGGACTCGTCAGGATGCTCCTGGGCATATGAGGTGGAGGAAATCGCGGCGCAGTGTATCAGATATTCAGGGCGCAGGGAAGCGATCGTCCCTGCCACTCTTTCAGCATCGGTGATTTCAAGTTCTTTGTGGGTGCAGGCGGATACGCTGAACCCTTCGGCGGACAGCGCACTGACCATATGCCTGCCAAGAAATCCGGAAGCTCCGGTGACAACGACAGTATTATTTGTCAAAGGATAAGGCATGTCTTGACATTCAGATGAAACAAACATACGAATATACCAATAATTATCAGTAAATTTGAAAACAGACCATTCGTACAATCAATATCATGGGACAGATGAAATACCGCCGCTGTGGTAGAAGCGGCCTTCTTCTGCCGGAAATTTCCCTGGGATTCTGGCATAATTTCGGCGCTGATGCCGATTATGAAAAGTGCCGGAGCATAGTGGAATATGCCTTTGACCAGGGCATCACTTATTTTGACCTGGCCAACAACTACGGGTCGCCTCCCGGATATGCTGAGAGTATGTTCGGAAAGATATTCTCCGAATCTCTGGCATCCCACAGGGATGAAATTGTCGTTGCTACCAAAGCCGGTCACGAGATGTGGCCCGGTCCATATGGGGAATGGGGCTCCAGGAAGAGCCTTATGGCGTCGGTCGATCAGAGCCTCAGGCGTCTCGGCCTGGATTATGTCGATATTTTCTATTCCCACCGTCCTGATCCGGATACTCCGTTGGAGGAGACGATGCAGGCGCTTGTGGATATCGTGAGGCAGGGGAAAGCCCTGTATGTCGGGATATCGAAGTACCCTGCCGGTATGGCGAAGAAGGCATATGACTACCTGAAGGAGCAGCATACTCCATGTCTCGTATATCAGGGCAGATACAATATGTTGAACCGGGATCCGGAAGATGATATCCTCGGACAGGCGTATGATGAGGGAGTGGGATTCGCCGCTTTCTCGCCGCTTGCCCAGGGACTGCTTTCCGACAGGTATCTGAACGGTATCCCTGCCGGTTCCAGGATGACGCACAGTCAGTTCCTGAGACCTGAAATTCTTACACCGGAACTGCTGTCGCAGTTGAAGGAATGGGATGCTGAGGCTTCAGGGCAGGGATTGACACTGGCCCAGTATGCGCTGCGCTGGATCCTGCGCCGGAAGGAAGTCGCATCCGTGATAGTCGGTGCGAGCAGCGTGGAGCAGTTGAAATCCAATCTCATGGCCATATGACGAAAACCATAATTCCTGTTTGCTATGAAACATATTTTATTGTTGACATCTCTGATTGCAACCCTGCTGTGTATCCCTGCAGCCGGGCAGCAGGTTGATCCGAACATGACCGCATATGGCGGCTACGGCTATCTGATCGAAAGCAACGCCGCTGCCGATGTGTGGTGGGCAGAAGGGTCCTACAAGGTGATGAAGGATGCCCCTGTGCCTTCAGTGCGTAAGAAAAAGATCACTATGCAGAGCGCGGGCAATGAGTGGGAGTCATTCATCCTCTGCCTGAGCACCAGGGACGCTCTTGACGATGTCAGGATTTCCATTGACGGCCTGAGCCCTGAGTTTCGGACTGAGATCAGGAAAGTCGCGTACGTAAGCGTCACACAACCTACCGACGATTATGGCAAGGCCGGTCTGTGGCCTGATCCTCTGCCGTCATATGCGCAGGGGGAGGGCATCCCTGCAGGTGACGTCCAGCCTTTCTGGATATCGGTAAGGACCCCTAAGGATACGAGAAAGGGGGATTATGCATTCTCCGTGAAGGTGTCCAGCGACAAGGTGAACCTGACAGTCCCGGCTTCGCTGCATGTCTGGAACTTTTCCCTCCCGGACACACCTAACATGAAATCGCTTTTCGGACTCGGGTCCCAGATGGATGAATATCAGCATCTTGTCACCCGTGAGCAGAAAGAGGCGCAGCACGAACTCTACATGAAGGCTTTCAGCGATTTCAAGCTAAGCCCGTATGATCCATTCCGGTACGGCAATTTCAAGGAGACAGTGACCGGCGTGGACTGGACCGGAGGCCATTTTGACAATGCGGATCCTCATTCTGGCACCTATTCCTACCGCGTGCAGGATGATTCCCATACGGCTGTTGTTAGCGGTACGACGAAGGAGCTTGTCCCTGTTCCCGCACCGGGAAAATATACTTTGAAAGGCTGGGCGAGGTCGGAGGAGGAAGGCTATCAGATTCCATACGGAGTCGAGTGCTACGATAAGGACGGGAAACTTCTCAGGCTTGAGAACCGTTTCGGATATGACTTCTTCGGAAAGACATGGAAGCAGTTCAGCCTCAACGTAGGCTATCTCAGTGAGGATGTGAAGTTTGTCAAGGTTTACCTGTGGGGATGCAAGAAGACCCAGTTCGGTGATACCGTGGGCACGGCATGGTTTGATGATGTGGAGCTGGTGGGGGAGACCGGGACCAATATTCTCCCCGGAGGTGATTTTGACGTCGATCTGGATGAGATCAACATTTCGCTTGACTTCAGCGATATGGCGGAGAAGGCCAAGAGGTATTTCGACGGATACCATTTCACCAATTTCCGCCTGCCGGTCAAGGGCCTTGGCCGCATCAGCGGCAAGCACACCAAGGGACAGTTCGAGGGCTTTGACGAAGGGACGCCGGAATATGACAAACTGTTCTCCACCTATCTCCTTTCGCTTGAAAAGGGCCTTGAGGACCTCGGCATCGCTGACAAGGCCTGCATATACTGGTTCGATGAGCCGGGGGAGAAGGATTATGACTTCATACATGAGACGTTTGCCAGGATAAAGAAATTCGCTCCAGAGATGAAGCCATTCCTCACCGAGAATATATACGGGCAGGACATATCTGATGTCACGGACGTGAGCTGCACCATCTGGTCCCTGCTCAATACGGACAAGATCGCATCCATGGCTGCAAGCGGCAAGGAAAGCTGGTCGTATCTATGTACGTGGCCTAGGTCTCCTTATATCACCGAGTTCATCGACCATGATGCCATCAATATGCGCATGTGGTTATGGGCATCGTATATCTACAATCTGAAAGGTGTCCTGATATGGGAGACAACATGGTGGAATTCCAAATGCGCATACCCTGAAGGCTACCTGCAGAATCCTTGGGAAGAGGCCATGTCATGGTATGAAGGTTCCGCCGTCCCGTTTGGAATGAAATCGCTGTGGGGCAATGGTGACGGCCGTTTATTCTATCCTCTGAACCAGTCTCCAAACGATGGCAATACCGATCCTGTCATCGGCGATCCTGTGCCGTCATTCCGCATAGAGGCCCTTCGCGACGGCATAGAGGATTATGACTACCTGATGATTCTGAAACAGATGACGGATCCGTCCACGGCTTCAGGGAAGACTGCGGCTGCAAAGAAGTACCGCCGTCTTCTTGATATCCCGGAATCAATAGTATCGGATCAGCAGACGTACAGCAAGGATCCGAAAGTCCTTCTTGAGTACAGGGCAAGGCTGGCCGAGGCGATAGAGGAGCTGATGAAATAATAGACCGGATCACTCCCATCCTTCGAGTTTGTCGGGGTCTTCCTCCTTGAAGGAATATTTGTCAAACACGGGGTCGGCTATGCCGGCCCTGCGTTGCTTTGTGTAGTCTTTGAGCAGAGCGGATGCTTTGCTCCCTAGCGCGAGTATGGCGGAGACGTTGACCATGGTGATAAGCGCCATGGTGATGTCAACTATGGCCCATGCGGTCTGGAGGGAGATGAATGATGCTGCGATGATAACTGCTATGGCCGCAATCCTGTAGATGCCGATGCTGGCTTTTTCAGCCTTTTTCGAGTACCTTCCGAAGAGGAATCGTACATTGGTCTCTCCATAGTAGTAGTTGCCTATCACAGTGGAGAAGGCGAAGAGGAATATGGCGATAGTGAGGAACCAGCGTCCTGCGGGGCCGATGAGGGCTTCGAGGCTGCGGCTGGTCAGTATGATGCCGTCTTCGCCGCATCCGAGCTGTCCGGAGATAAGTATGATGAAGGCGGTGCAGGAGCAGATGACAATGGTGTCGATGAAGACCCCGAGCGATTGGGCGAGACCCTGCTTGACCGGGTGGGAGGTGTCGGCGATGGCGGCGGCGTTGGGGGCAGAGCCTTCACCGGCTTCGTTGGAGAAGAGACCACGCTTGACTCCCTGGAGTACGGCGGCGCCTACCATGCCTCCACCTATCTGCTCGATGCCGAATGCGCTTTTTACGATGGTGGAGAGGATTTCGGGTATGCGGCCGATGTGGCCGAGTGTGATGGTTATGGCGAGGATGATGAAACCCAGCGCCATGAACGGGACCATGTAGGCCACGACTCCTGCAATCCTGTGTATGCCGCCGAAGATGATGAGGGCGATCAGCATGCCGAGGATTATTCCTATGGCGAGGGGCGGAACCGCAAACGAATCATGGAAAGACGATATGATGGTCTGTGCCTGAAGCATGGACTGTGCGAGGCTGAAGGAGAGTATCATGAAGATGGAGAAGATGACTCCCATCCATTTTTTGCCCAGACCGGTCTCCATATAGTAGGCAGGTCCTCCATGGAATGATTCTGCGCCGCGTTTCTTATAGAGCTGGGCGAGGGTGGACTCGACGAATGCCGTCGCACTGCCCAGCAGGGCCATCATCCACATCCAGAAGACTGCTCCCGGACCTCCGACGAACATTGCCGAGGCTACTCCGGCAAGGTTTCCCGTGCCGACACGGGATGCGAGGGATACGGAGAACGCTTTGAATGAACCGATCTTCTTAGGGTGTGCGAGGGCGCTCTTGTGCGGATTCCTGTCGCGCCCGCACATGATGCGTATGGCATCACCTATGTATCTGAACTGCACTCCGCGGCAGCGTATGGTGAAGTACAGGGCTGCTCCGACCAGCAGTATGACGATGACATAGGACCAGAGAGCGTCGTTTATGGCGTTGATGATATTCATATCATAAAGATAGGATAAAATTGTAAATTTGCAGTATGAGAAAAATGATTTACATAGCCTTTGCGGCCATTGTGATATACTTGTGCCCAGGTTGTACCATGCCAAAGTATGATCCTGCTTGTGAAAGTTTCTCGTTTACCGACGGGACGGAGAATGTCTCGATCAAGATGGAATTGTATCTTCCGGTTGCCGAAAATGGTCCGGCCAGGACAGTGAGGGACACGCTTCTGTCGGTGTTCGTCAGGCAGATGGAGTCTTTCGGATTTGACGAAGCGGAACCGTTGGCACTTGAGCCATATACCGGTGACGGAAATGACCTGTATGCCGTGGTAGGGCATTATGGGAACGCTATGTTGTCATGCCTTGATGCCATCGCGTCTGAGGACAGGGCCGATCGTCTCGAGAATTCGGATTTCGCACCCATGTGGGAGTATGATGCTTCGATAGGCATGTCTGTCGAGACAGACCGCTATGTGGTTTTCAATTCTTCGGATTATATCTATCTCGGAGGAGCCCACGGTGGGGTAGCAGGGGCGGGGAATATGACTTTCAGGAAGTCCGACGGTGCATTATGCCGTGTCATTGACAGGAGAAAGGTTGCTGAGATGCAGGATTTGATACGTGAAGGTCTTCTGGTCTTTGTGACGGAAAATGGCGATGGCCCGGAAAGCATGGAGTATTTTTTTACGGAAGACGGTTCCTTCCCGCTTCCTGTCTGGGAACCGAGTCTGTCAGAAGAAGGTGTGGTTTTTACATATCAGCAGTATGAAATTGCTCCATATGCATTCGGAATGCCTTCATTTACCGTACCTTATGACAAGATATCGGCATTCATGACACCGGAAGCCCGCAAACTTGCGCGACTTTAAGATTATGAATGACTTGCTGTACTATACTCTTGATCCTGGGAAAGTTGAGGCTTTCTCTACATACCGTGATTCGGAACTGCCGTATCATGTGGTCACCGGACATCAGGTCCATGGGGCGGAAATTGCTGTCGTGACTGATCCTGAGACCGATAGGGGAGAGCTGGACGGATATGATGCCCTGATTACCAACGTGCGGGGCTGCGCCATAGGGGTGCGTACGGCAGATTGTATACCGGTGCTTCTGTATGATGTTGTAAATGAGGTTGTTGCTGCGATTCATTCAGGCTGGAAAGGCACTCTGAAAAGGATCGCTCAGAAGACCGTGCAAAAGATGACGGAGGTCTATGGTGCTGAACCGGAGAACATTAAGGCTGTCATCGGCCCTGGTATCTGTCGCAAATGTTTCCAGGTCGGAGAGGAGGTAGTACGTTTGTTCGAGGATGAAGGATTCGATCTTTCACGAATCCATTCATGGGATGGTCCGAAACAGGAAGGCAGCATGGCCGGAGGACATCACATTGACCTGATCGAGACCAACAGGCTGATTCTGGTTGAATCCGGCATCAAATCCGAAAATATCCTGATCTCAGGAATCTGTACATATGAGGATACGCGATTCTTCTCGGCACGCCGTGAAGGTACCCGGTGCGGAAGGATTATCAATTCCATTAAATTATAGAACATGACACTGAAGGAATATCTCAATACCAATGATCGTTTCGCCGCAGATAACGGCATGTTTCTGACACGGGTTACACCTGAATTTTCCGTTGCGGAGATGACGGTCGATGAGCATCATTTGAACGGCGCCGGTATCTGTCAGGGTGGTGCGCTGTTCACATTTGCTGATCTGGCCATAGCTGCTGCCATGAACGCGTGCGGATATGTGACTTTGGGCCTTGAGAATGTGATGTCTTTCCACCATCCTGCCCGAGAGGGTGATCATCTGATAGCGCGTGCATTTTTGACAAGTGACTATCGCAAAATACCGTTCTGCCGTGTTGAGATAATGAATGCTCAGGGAGAGCTCGTCGCATCCGGCACATCGCTCGGATACAGGAAGGCCGATACGATGGATTTTGATTCGTTGATGTAGTTCAGGCCATCTGTCCCTGAGTTGGATGCTTGGTTCGAGACCTTTGAAAATGGTACGTCGATCAAGTTCAGCAGGAATCTGACGAAATAATACATAACCATGACACAATCTGACGAATGCATAATCTGCGGAGCGCCCCTCGAGTATCTGGAGCGCCCCGAGGAGATGGAGTGCGCAATCTGCCACAGGAGCTTCACCAACAATGTGCGCTGCACGAAAGGGCACTACGTCTGCGACGAGTGCCATACCGGCGGTATCGACGGAATAATCGGTATCTGCATGGCGGAGACCTCCACGGATCCCGTGGAGATACTGGAGAGGCTGATGTCGCTGCCGATGTGCCACATGCATGGCCCGGAGCACCACATCATGGTGGGATCTGCCTTGATTGCCGCCTATCACAATGCCGGGGGCGAAATGGACATGGAATGGTCTCTGACCGAGATGGTCCGGTGCGGCAGGCAGGTGCCGGGCGCCCGAAGCGCGAAGAACAACCAGTGCCGCGGAGCGGAATGCCCATTCCACATGCCTGAATTCATAATCAACAGCCATGTGTGTCCACTAAAAGTTGTGGACGGTTTATATAAGTTTAACAATTAAAACAAAGTCGGTTCACTCGACTCATCAAGTTCATTGACAATATTGTTGTTAGGTTTACCAAAGAGTTTGTCAAGGGGTAAAGTCTCTGTAAGAGAGACACTTGCCAGTTGTAACATCTCATAGATTGACCTCTCGATCTTCATCTTTTTCTGCACTATGGCCATCATATAGTAGGCCGTGATTGCGGAGTAGATCTGGATCCTGACGGCATTCTCGGTATTGCCCCAGAATTTTTTAATCTTGAGATGCTGCTTCAGCCACTTGAAAAACAGCTCGATTTGCCATCGGTTATGGTACAGTTCAGCGACCATCATAGGACTGATATCCAGTCTTTCATCCTCGGCGAAGGCGTTCGTGAAGAAGATAAACTTCCTCTTATTCCCCTCGTCCCAGTAGATGACTCGTCTGATCTTGTCGGGATACTTTCCCTTGGCCAAGAAACCGGCACTTGCTAGCAGAATGGCAAGTGCCAATGAATAAATCTTTCTTATCACGCTATTTCCTGATGAACTCGACGCGGCGGTTCTGGGCGCGGCCTTCTTCGGTCTTGTTGTCTGCGACTGGCTCGTGGCTGCCTTTGCCCACTGCACGGAGGTTCCATTCATCTACGCCCAGCTTGACAAGTTCGGCCACGATGGCTTCTGCACGCTGCTGGCTGAGAGGGTCGTTGACCTTGTCGGAGCCCTGGTTGTCGCAGTGGCCCTGG
>JAZRXV010000148.1:0-15111 GCA_045600405.1 Candidatus Cryptobacteroides sp. | reverse complement strand
TGAGGGTCCATTCGGTGCCCTTCCAGTTGCTTTTCAGGAAGAATCCATCCTTTGAATGTATAAGGGTGCCTTCTCCTACATTTATGAACCCCTTGGAGTTCGGCAGCGATTTTATCTTGCAAGGGACATCCAAAGAGTATGTTCCGGATTCCACCTCTTTTTTGACACAGTCCCTCTGCCATTCGTACCAGTCGGGGATGTGGGTGAAATAATCCTCGCCTGAAACGGCCTTGACCTCGCCGTACTCGTTCATCTCCCATTCGTGGCCGCAGTGGCCGCAGGAGAGTATGGGGCCCTTGGTGGACATCCTGTATTCCGTGCCGCAGTGGGGGCACTTGTAGAGGACATGCTCGAGACCTTCCGCCCTTTTCTTGCTGCGCACGCGTATCCTGTTCTCCTTCTGCCATTTGAAATCATCATAAACGAAGGCCTCGTTGATGCTCTTGTTGATTTCTTCGACACTCATTCTCTGGATGTCCTCGGCGGTCAGTATGAGTTTCTTCTCGGAAGTGGTCTTGAGCATGCGGCTTCTCGGATTGACCCCTTTCCAGAAAGGAGCGTCGATGTGATGTCCGTGTGTTATGAGTGTTGCCACGGGGACATTGAACATCTTTATCATCTTCCCGAGAGATTCCGGCAGCACGGCGTTGGTGCCGCAGAGAGAATAGCGCGCTTCAGGATAGAAGGCCGCGATCTTGCCCCGGTCGAGCACGTTCTTGAGATGGCGGATGATTGAGATGTCATTGGTGAATTTCCTCTTTCCGATGCATCCGACCCCTCTCATCAGCCATTCGCGTCCGATGAATCCGTCCACGGCTACGATGTAATATGCCTGGTGCGGGAAAGTCGCGACCGTGGCCACCATGAAGTCATAGAATGCATTGTGGCTGCACAGGAGGATATAAGGCGGCTTGACGCCCTTCATGTCGGTGGTTATGATCTTGCTGCGGTGAGCCCAGAATACGGGGAAACTGAGCAACCATACGATAGGTCTGAGATACCATCTGACAGGTACAGGATCTTTCAGGAGGTCGAACCTCTTGGCATCGGGGATAGGAAAAAAGTCTGTCATGAAGCAGGCTGTTTTGGTTTTATGGTCTTGTACGGCTGCAAATATAGGAGAAAATTGCGTATATTTGCAAGGATACGCAAACAATTAATCCAACATAAAATGGCACTCATAGACACAATCATTGCGCGCGCCAAATCCAACAGGCAGCGCATCGTTCTCCCTGAATCATTCGAGGAGCGTACAATCAAGGCTGCAGATATGGCACTTGCCGACGGACTTGCCGACATCATCCTTATCGGTAACCGCGGGAAAGTTCTTGAATATGCCGGCACCCTCGGGCTCAAGAATATAGAGAAGGCGACGATAATCGACCCTGAGACCAGTGAGAAGACCGCTGTCTATGCGAATCTCCTCTATGAACTCCGCAAGAATAAGGGCATGACTCCTGAAGATGCTGCGAAGATTGTCCTGAATCCTCTTTATTTCGGATGCCTCATCATCAAGAACGGGGACGCCGACGGCCAGATCAGCGGCGCCCTCTCGACTACGGGTGAGACCCTCCGTCCTGCACTCCAGATCATCAAGTGCGCCCCTGGCATCAGTTGTGTCAGCGGTGCCATGCTCATGGTCACCAAGGCTGCGGAATACGGCGAGGACGGTGTCCTTGTGATAGGTGACGTGGCCGTGACCCCTATGCCGGACGCCAACCAGCTGGCTCAGATCGCGGTCTGCACCGCACAGACGGCAAAGAGCGTCGCCGGTTTCGCCGATCCGAGAGTCGCCATGCTTTCATTCTCAACCAAGGGAAGCGCCAAGCACGAGGTCGTTGACAAGGTCGTGGAGGCCACGAAACTTGCCAGGGAACTTGCTCCGGACCTCAAGATAGACGGAGAACTTCAGGCTGATGCCGCCCTTGTCCCTTCTGTGGGTGCAAAGAAGGCTCCGGGAAGCGATATCGCAGGCAAGGCCAATGTGCTTGTGTTCCCTAACCTCGAAGTCGGCAATATCGGTTACAAGCTTATCCAGAGGCTTGGAGGCGCCGATGCTATCGGCCCTATCCTCCAGGGTATAGCAAGGCCGGTCAACGATCTCAGCCGTGGCTGCTCCGTGGACGACATCTACAAGATGGTCGCTATCACGGCATGCCAGGCAATGGATGCGAAGTAGTCTGAGGGGGCTCTTCGCGTTGAGCCCCCTGGCAGTTTTCCTGCTGATATATATGGTTTCATCGGTCGTAGCCGGGGATTTCTACAAAATCCCGGTTTCGGCCGCATTCCTGCTTGCGTGCATATTTGCCGTATGCATTTCGAAAGGTCCGCTGCGTGAGCGTATCGACAGTTTTTCGGCGGGGGCCGGTAATTCGAATATCCTTTTCATGATATGGATATTCATCCTCGCCGGTGCTTTTTCCGCGACTGCGAAGGATATAGGGGCCATTGATGCCGCCGTGAACGCGACCCTGTCGATTGTGCCGCCGAGAATGCTTCTGGCGGGCATGTTCATCACGGCGTGTTTCATCTCGTTTGCGATAGGCACCAGCGTGGGGACCATAGTGGCCCTCGCACCTATTGCGAGCGGCATTGCCGGGCAGTGTGGCATGTCTCCGGCATTCATGTCCGCGGTGATAGTCGGTGGCGCGCTTTTCGGTGACAACCTGTCTTTCATCTCGGATACCACCATAGCGGCCACAAGGGCCATGTCCTGTGAGATGAAGGACAAATTCCGCGTGAACATCCATATTGTGCTGCCGGCGCTGCTGGTGGTTGCGGTGATTTACCTCATAAAAGGCGGAGATATTGATGCGTCCGCCGCCCCGGGGACGGCTGAGTGGTTCAAACTGCTGCCGTATCTGCTGATCATTGTGCTGGCTCTGCTTGGCCGGGATGTCACCCTTATTCTCCTTCTGGGAATCATCGCGAACGCTGTAATAGGCTTTGCTACGGGCGATTTTACCTGGACGGACTGGCTCGGCTCAATAGGCGGCGGCGTGGCCGGGATGTCCGATCTCATCATAGTCACCCTGCTTGCCGGCGGCCTGCTGGAACTTATACGTGTGAACGGTGGTCTGGATTATATCATAGAAATTCTGACGCGGCGCATATCGGGTAAGAGGGGGGCTGAGTTCAGCATTGCCGCGCTCGTGTGCCTTGCCAATCTCTGCACGGCCAACAATACTATCGCGATCATCACTTCCGGAGGGATTGCAAAGGATATTACGGACAGGTTCGGCCTTGATGCCCGCAAGACGGCGAGCATACTTGACACGTTCTCATGCATGGTGCAGGGGCTTATCCCGTATGGCGCGCAACTGCTCATGGCATCAGCCCTCACCGGATGCTCTCCGGCCGGGATCATACCATTCCTCTATTATCCGTTCATAATGGGAATCTGCGCCATCGTGTCGATAGCGCTCAGATATCCGCGTAAATACAGTTAGGATTATTTCCGGGGCTCGAAAGTGTGGGAGGCCACGACTTTCCCGGTAGCGGCGTTGTGCACGTCCACGACCAGTTTTCTGCCTTTTGTCCGTACGTCCATGACAGTGGGGAATGAGGCTGCGTTCGGGTCGTCGCTTATATCGGGACCGCCTCCGACAATCTGTGCCCAGGACCGTCCCTCAGCAGGTGCGTCGAACCTGTATACATGCTCGTGGGCTGTAATGACCAGCTTGCATCCTGACTTCTCGATAAGAGGTCCCCACAACTGAGCGCAGGTTCTCTGCCAGGTTGCGAAATCGTTGTCGTATTTCTCCGGATCTTTGTCATCCGGACGCACGTCTCCGGGGTTGGACCTCGGCCTGTCGTCGAAGAGAGGAATGTGACAGATCATGACGATATGGGGCGCGTCTGCGATATCCTTGCGCTTCAACGTGTCCTCCAGCCATGCTTTCTGGGCGACCCTGTATTCCTCGTTGTTGAAAAGTCCGGCGAAAAGAGGGTTCGTGTCAAGCTTGTCCTCTCCTGTGTCAAGTCCTATGAGGGCGATGTCTCCCATTCTGATGGCGAAGTTCCTGCCCAGATCCCAGTATTTGGACTCGCGTTCTTCCGGCTGCCTGAACATCCAGACCTTTTCGAGATGCCGGCTTGCCATTCCGCGCTGGTCATGGTTGCCCAGACAGAAAACATATGGAAGGTCTGAAGCGTAGTCCTTTATACTGATGTCCGGATTGAGGAAAATGTCGATCTCGCTTTCTATGGTTTCCTGTACGTTGGTGGCATCACCGTTCAGAACTACACATGACGGCGCAAGCGATGCCACCTTGGCCGTAAGCAGATCCAGCGTGGACATATGTCCATGCGTGTCGTTCAGGACGCAGAAATGCGCCTTGGCCCTTGGCCCGGCCGTCGTGAAACTGTGAATGTTGCCGGATTCCTCGTTGCCTATGATGTGCATGTTGTAACCGCCCTTGTATGAGATGCGGTCGGCGCCTATCCTGTAATAATATTTTGTGGCAGGCTTGAGGCCGGTCAGGCGCACCAGCATGACCTTGTCGTTCATGTCGGTGGTCCTGAATCCTCCGCACTTGACCTTCCTGCCGTCCGACAGGTCCGGCTTCCTTCCGTATATGACATATCCGTTAGCCATGTCCGAGACAGCGAAGGCTACTCCCATGGATGTCTCCGCATAGTTCTGCAGCATCGGTTCGGAGATGATAAGCCTGCCGTCCTCTGCCGGCTCCTCTGCTTTTATGGAAGTCTGCTGCACCGGGATTACGGATGCCAATGATTTTGCTCCGATTCCCAGTCCTACCGCTGTCACTGCACTGTCTTTGATGAATTGTCTTCTATCCATGGCTTTATATTTGATGTTGTAGAAAGTAAAGATACGATTATTGCAGGAATTTTCGCATATTTGTTGAATAAATATCTTAAAGCATGAGAATTCGAATCCTTATCATCTCTATGCTCCTCGCCCTTCCTTTCATGGCCGGAGCTCAGAACATAGCCAATTTCAAGTTGAACAACGGCCTGACGGTCTATATATGTGAAGATCCCACACAGCATGATGTCTTCGGCGAGGTCGTGGTGCGCACCGGCTCGGTGAACGATCCGGAGCAGTATACGGGACTTGCCCATTATCTGGAGCATGTCATGTTCAAGGGCACGCAGAAGATCGGAGCGCTTGATTGGGAAAAGGAAAAGCCTATCTATGAGCAGATCATCGCAAAGTACGACGAACTTGCAGAGACGACGGACGAGGCCCGCCGTGCGGAAATCTCCAAGGAGATCAACGACCTTTCAATCAGTGCCGGCGAGATAAGCATCTCCCAGGAATATTCCAACCTGATTGAAAGCATCGGAGGAAACAGCCTGAATGCCGGGACAAGTTATGATCTCACCGTTTACTATAACACTTTCCCCGCCAACCAGATCAGCAAGTGGCTGTCCGTATCGTCCGAAAGATTCATCAACCCTGTGTTCAGGGCGTTCCAGAGCGAGTTGGAGACTGTCTATGAGGAGTACAACATGTATTCTGACGACCCTTCTTACCAGACATCCAGATTCGTTATCGGCAAGGCTTTTGCCGGCTCACCATATGCCCGTGATATCATCGGACTTGGCGAGCACCTCAAGAATCCGCGTCTGAGCCAGTTGATAAAGTTCTACGAAGACTGGTATGTACCGGAGAACATGGCCCTCATCATTTCGGGAAATGTCAAGGCTCAGAGCCTCACCCGCCTTATACAGGGCACCTACGGCCGGCTCAAGCCGAAGCCGTCACCTGAGAGGAAGTCATACCCGGGCTTCGATGTGAAGGGACGGGTCTCATACAGTACGAAGTTCTCATACTATCCCAGCACATGCATTATCTTTGACGGAGTGAAGAGCGGGGATCCTGACGAATATGCCCTGACCATATGCACCGAACTCCTTAGCAACAATTCGTCGACCGGATTCCTTGACAAACTTTCCCTCGCCGGAGATGTCATGGGTGCCGAGGCATCCCTGGTCAGCTTTTCAGGGCAGGGCAGGGTCCTCCTTGAGGCTGTGCCGTATTATGACGAGGCCCAGAGGCGCTATGATTCAGGCAAGAAGGTCGAAGCTTATCTTATGAAGGCCGTTAATTCCCTGGTCAACGGAGAATTCAGCCAGGAGACCGTGGATGCAATCAAAGTGTCCCTGTGCCGTGATTATGACCTTGAGATGGAGACCAATGAAGGGAAGGTCGAGGCAGTGGCGCAGACATTCATCAACGGCGAGAGCCTTGATGACCTGCTTCATTATAAGGACAAGATCAATGCTGTCACAATCGAAGATATCAAGAGGGTTGCAGGCAAATATCTGCAGAACAATTATATCGTCATAGACAATGACCTGGGTACACCGGACAGCAAGCAGAAGATCAAGAAGCCTGATTACAAGCCTATCACTCCACCGGTAGGCCAGTCTTCGGCGTATGCCCAGTGGTTCAAGGGTATGCAGACTCCTCCTCCGGCCCTTTCTTTCGTGGACTGGAGCCAGGTGCAGCAGAAGCAGATCAATTCATACTCGAAGATATACTACAGCCGTAATGAGGCCAACGATATCTACACCCTCGAACTGAAGTATGGCGCCAATTCCGACTTGTTCCCGAAACTTTCGCTGGCGGCCCAGTTGATGAACAGTTCGGGCGTCATGGCCCAGTATTCTTTCAACGAGCTGAAGGAACTCTTCGGCCAGTTGGGGGCCACATATTCCATCGGAACGGACAGCGAATACCTGTACCTTACCCTCAGGGGATACGAGAGCACCCTCCAGGAATCCTGCCTCCTCCTTACCAAGCTCCTTCTCATGCCGTCGCTCGATGAGAAACAGCTGAACAACCTCAAGGGCTCGATGATCTCCAGCCGTATGCGCCGCAAGAAGAATGTCAACATCATTGGCAGCGCCTTGAACGAGTATATCATGTACGGAGATGAATCCAGATACCGTAAGGAGATAACCGACCAGGAAGTGATGGACCTCAATATATCCTCACTTACCGGTGATATCACCAATGCAAGCCATTATGCTGCTGAAATCCATTATTCCGGCAGCATGCCGTTCGAGGATGTGTGCAATATACTTACGACCAATCTTCCTCTCTTTGAGGGCGAGAAACCGTCGAGTTCGCCGCTGCTCAGGCCTATGAAGGATTATTCCGCCAATACGGTTTACTTTATCCCTAATACGGACGCCAAGCAGGCGCAGATATATTTCTATGTCCCTATCGGCGATTATAACAGGGCTGACGATGTCAACAGGATTGCCTTCAACCAGTATTTCAGCGGAGGATTCAACGGTCTTGTGATGCAGGAGATACGCGAGAAGAATTCCATGGCCTATACTGCATACGGTGGAGTCCGCACCCGTCGTCTTCCGGGCAGCAAGGAGTATTTCGGCGGATATATCGGCACCCAGAATGACAAGGCTGTCGGGGCTGTCGAACTGTTCTTCAACCTGCTTTCCGACATGCCTCAGAATCCGGAGAGCGTGAACAATATCAAGAACTACATCAAGGAGACCCTTCTCTCCCAGCAGCCGGATGCCCGCTCCATATCGTCAACTGTGGCGGAATGGGAGCGTGAGGGCTATACCGAGGACCCTTCCAAGGAAATGGTGAAGCAGGTGGAGACACTTGACTTCGATGATATAGTCAAATACTATGACAGCCATATCAAGGGCAAGCCAATCGTGATAGGCATCGTCGGAAATCCGAAGGACATCAATGCAAAGGATCTTGCCAAGTTCGGTAAGGTCATCAGGCTTGGCGATAAGAATCTCTTCAACGAGACAGACGTCCTCTTCCAGTGATGAATATGGATTGGTCGGGAATAATACTGGGCGCCTCCGCTTTCATCATCATCGGGGCGTTCCATCCGTTGGTGATAAAGGCGGAATATTATTGGGGGAAAGTTTGCTGGTGGCTGTTCGCGCTTGCAGGAATCGGATTCTGTGCGGCGTCGCTCCTGTCTTCAGGTGTTGTGTCAGCAGTGTTGGGAGTAGTAGGATTCAGCTGTTTCTGGTCGATCCTTGAGCTGTTCGAACAGGAGAAAAGGGTTGCCAGAGGCTGGTTCCCGGCTAATCCGAAAAAGGGCTCACGATCATAGCTGCTATCAGTACTTAATCCTCAAGCAGGCTTATGTATCCGAGGAGTGCTCCCCAGTGATAGAATTTGTCCGAGTTTTCGACATCGTCTCCTACTCCGGTGACTGAGTTCCAATTCTCAAAAATATATCCGCGGACCGTCCAGTCCTTCATAAGGAGGTTCAGGGACTTCTGCGCAACCTGGTCCCGCACGTCCTTGCAGTCATAATTCATCAGACCGAGATATACAAGGAAATTGGTCGGGCCCCAGATGCGTCCGCGCCAATAGGTGTTGTCATTGAATTCGGGCACGTTCCTTGGCGTGCACGGGATTATCCACTCACCCCAGAACTCATCCTCGTTCAGAAGATGTTCGTTTATCATCCTTGATGCCTGTTCCGGAGTGGCAGCCCCGCAGATCATCGGATAGAAGTTGGTGGGATCCATGCGCCTAACAAACTTTCCGGTCTTGAGGTCCTTGCAGTAGAATGCCCCGTCCTCCTCACACCAGAGATCCTGGATTGCCGCTTTCATAGCCTGACCGCGGGTGCGGATTTCTTTTGCCTCCGCCTTCCTTCCAAGCTCGAGGGCTATCTTCTCCAGGAACTGGCAGTCCATGGCATACATGGCGCTCAGGCCCACGTCGTTGTAGCTTATGATGTGCTTGTCAAGGATATAACCGGCATTGTCGTATACCCATGTATTGTCGAGACCGCACTCCAGAACGGAGATTTCCCGGGCCCACTGCTCCTCTGTATAGTCTTCCCCGTTCCAAGGGGTCGATCCCCAGCAGAGAAGTCCCCCGCACTCACGGTTCTCCAACCACCACTCATTCCAACGCAACAGACGAGGATACAGCAGTTCGAGGAACCACTTGTCGTGGTAGCGCTCGTAGATGGTCCATATTGCGCGTGACCCGACCGGAGGCTGCGAACGGTCGTAGGATACGGCATTGTTCGAGCAGATGAAGTTCGGGACGAATCCGCAGATGTCCACTGCCTTTGTGATCTCTATGGCGTTGCAGTAAGCGAGTTCCCGGTTGTCCACCGAAAGCATCTCGCTGGCGAAATAGGTATCCCAGTCAAAGAGCACGTATCCGCCGAGCACATCGGAGGTCCGGCTCCAGCCGACGTTCCAGTTGCGGCTGACGGGAGTCACCACCACTGCGTCGGCAGGGTCATATACTGTATCCCATGCCAGCACGCTCTGCATGGCATGGTGGATATCGTACTTGTCTCCCCATTTCTGACGTTCCTGCTGCTCGAATGCATCCTTCTTGCCCTGAAGATAGGCCTCCGCTTCTTCAACGGAGATGTCTTCTCCGGTGTATATCAGCACAGGGGCGTCTGCGGAGCAGGTGTAGTAACCGTCGTCGTTCCAGCGGCCCTCGGCGGGGCCATGTGAGATATTTTCTCTGGTATGCGTATACTTGTAGTCCTTGCCGCTTACGTGACCTGTGATTATGTCTGTGTCGAACATCGAGATCAGATCGAAATGGTCGGGCTGCACGTCATACTTGGTTTCATGGCGGAGTACATCCCAGATATGGCCGGGTTCTATGCGTATGCTGCCCCTGTTGCCTTCCTTGGCGGGAGTGATGAGCATTACGAGACGCTTGCCCTCGGATGCCGCACGTATCTTCAGTTCCATTCCATGCCAGGAAGCATCCGCCTCACGGTATGCACCGTCATAGGTATGGTCGTAAGGGTGGACGATCACTGCATCGTTGTCGCGGTTGCCCACACGCATCTGGTCATTGACTTTGCCATCGGCGTCGACCAGCGCAAGCTGCACGCCCGTAAGTTCCGGGAAATACACCTGGGTGAAAACGTTTCTTGTGTCCCAGCTGTTCCAGCCCTTCAAGAGTTCCTGTTTGACGAGTTTGTATTCCCACTCCGGATAATCGGCCGAATTTTTTCCGCTATCCGTGGAGCATGCCGCCAGCATGGCTGCAGCGGCGATCAAAACGAATCTTTTCATATACGTATGCATCGTATTCCTTTATTTAAGTGCCGCTCCCGCTGCCGCTGATTTTGCATCGGGATGACTGCGGTATATAATCCGAATCACAAAATTAGTCCTTCCCGGAGACTTTACCAAAAGGAAAGAAAAACAAAAACTACGTGGAATATGCAGCCGATCGCTTATAAAATCACTATATTTACATGACAAAGAACTGTATTTAAATTCTCAAGCAATGAAAACCATCAACCTGCTTTCCACCCTGCTCGCATGTGTCATCAGCATCAGCGCCGCCGCCCAAGGAAATACATTTGACATCAATGTAAAGGACTACGGAGCTCAGATCCAGCCTACCATGTACGGTATTTTCTTCGAAGATATCAACTTTGCGGCAGACGGCGGACTCTATGCGGAACTTGTCAAGAACCGTTCTTTCGAATACCCTTGCGATCCGCTTCAGGGCTGGAAGGCCTTCGGCAAGGTCAAGGTGATGGACGATGGCCCGTTTGACCGCAATCCGCATTATCTCCGCCTTCTGGAGCCAGGGCATCCGCATAAATGGACCGGTTTGGAAAACGAAGGATACTTCGGGATAGGATTGAAGGAAGGCTGCCAATACCGGCTGAGCTTCTGGGCGCGCGTCCCTTCGGGAGGCGAAGAGACCCTGAGGGCCGAGCTTGTCAATACGGGTTCCGACACGGGCAACCATTACTATACAAGGGAGACCGTCAAGGTGGAAGGGGAGTCATGGGTGAAATATCAGACTGTTCTGACAGCTACAAAGACCGACCCTAGGGCCAGGCTCAGGATATTCCTCCAGAGCCGTGGCGGCAGTGTTGACATAGAGCACATCTCGCTATTCCCTGTGGATACTTGGAAAGGCAAGGAGAACGGCCTCAGGAAAGATCTGGCCCAGGCACTTTATGACCTTCACCCTGGTGTCCTCAGATTTCCCGGAGGGTGCATTGTGGAAGGTACGGATCTGGAGACAAGATATAATTGGAAAAACACCGTCGGTGCGGTCGAGAACCGTCCGCTCAACGAAAACCGCTGGGAATATGCATTCACAAACCGTTTCTGCCCTGATTACTTTCAGAGTTACGGACTGGGTTTCTACGAGTTCTTCTGCCTTGCGGAAGAGATAGGTGCAGCCCCGCTCCCTATCCTTAATTGTGGTCTGGCATGCCAGTACCAGAATGATTCCGAAGACGCCAACGTCCCTGTGGACCAGCTTGACGATTATGTCCAGGATGCCCTTGACCTGATCGAATTTGCCAACGGCGGGGTCGGGACCGAATGGGGCGCCCTCCGCGCGGAGATGGGCCATCCGGAGCCGTTCGGCCTCGAATTCCTCGGCATCGGCAACGAGCAATGGGGCGAGACATACCCCGCACATCTCGAGCCGTTCATCAAGGCGATACGTGCCAGATACCCGGAGATCAGGATAGTCGGATCTTCCGGCCCGGGCTCCGAAGGTGATAAATTCGACTTCCTCTGGCCAGAAATGAGGAGGCTCCAGGTCGATCTGGTCGACGAGCATTTCTACAGGCCTTATGAATGGTTCCTCTCTCAGGGCGCACGATACGACAACTATGACAGGACGGGGCCTAAGGTGTTTGCCGGCGAATACGCCTGCCATGCCAATGGCCGTAATTACAATCACTTCTATGCATCCCTGACGGAAGCGGCGTTCATGACCACGCTGGAACGCAACGCCGATGTAGTCCATATGGCCACCTACGCCCCTCTCTTCGCCCATGTCGATGGATGGCAATGGCGTCCTGACCTGATCTGGTATGATAACCTCAACACAGTGCGCACATCCAGCTGGTACGTGCAGCAGCTTTACTCCACATACAAGGGACAGAATGTGCTGCAACTTACCATGGATGGCAGGAATGTGACCGGGGCCGAAGGACAGAACGGCCTCTTCGCCAGCGCGGTGGCGGATGGCGACTATATCTATGTGAAAGTCATCAACACCACTGAAGCCGCGGAGTCCGTCAGCCTCAGGTTCAACGGGCTTAAAAAGAAGGAGGTGATAAAAGGCGTAAAGCACGTCTTCTTCACCTCCGGGCATCTCTACGAAGACAACAGTCTGGACAACCCTGACCTGATCGCCCCTGTGGTGGTTGATTTCAACGCCGAAGGACAGACGATAGATGTGACGGCGGACCCGCTCTGCTTCAGCGTCTTCGTGTTCAAAAGATAAATCCTTAGATGGTACTGTGTTTTCTCTCGGCCACTGCATGCATCATTCCGAAGAACGCGATGAAAGCGAATGAAATGAGCGGTAGGATAAAGCCGAGAGACATGGAGTTCTTGCCGACAAGTCCCATGCAGATCGGGAAAACGGCACCTCCTACGATGCACATCACCAGATAGGACGAGGCTTTCTTGGTAAGGCTGCCCATCCCTTTGACTCCAAGTGCGAAAATGGTCGGGAACATAGGTGCCATAAAGAAATAGCTCAGGAACAATGCGATGAAGGAAGCGCTGCCCAACTGGAGAAGAACCATGATCATGCAGATGGTTCCCAGCGCACCGAACAGGCCCAGCAGCTGTCCAGGACGGATCCATTTCATGAAAAGGCTGCTCAGCAGGCGCCCGATGAAGAACATCCCCATACAGCCAAGGGAAAGGAGCATGCCTGCCGTCTCGTTGGTCATCGATGGGTCCGCTTCTACAGCGTAGTTGATGAAGAAACTTCCCACACCGGTCTGGGCGCCGACATACAGGAACTGGGCGATCAGGGCGAAGATGAAGAGCTTGTGCTCCCAGACCGATCCCGTCACCGTCCCGGCCTCTATGGCGTTCCGTTCGGCATCGGCAGCCATTTCCGCTTCCGGTAACTTGATGAAAGCAAGGACGATGGCGACAACCAGCACGATGGCGGCTACGATGATATACGGCTTCGCGAGGTCGAAGCTGGCTCCCGTTCCGTTGAGGATCAGGGCCGTGCCGAGAAGAGGCCCGACTATCCAGCCCACGCCGTTGAAGGCTGCGGCGATGTTGATGCGTTGCTCTGAAAATGCTTCGGGCCCCATGCCTGTGGCGCAGGGATGGGCACCGTTTTCAATGATGCAGAGGCCGCAGGCCAGGATGAATAAAGCCACGAAGAAAGGATAGGGCGAATTGATGAACGATGCCGGGATGAACAGCAGGGCGCCGAAAGCGAAAATCAGCAAACCTGTAAGCAAGCCGCGTTTGTATCCTATCTTCCGCATTATGATGCCGGCCGGAAGCGACATGATGAAATAGCCGATATATACCGAGAACTGCACAAAACCCGACTGGGCCTTGGACATGTCAAAAGCCTCCTGGAAATGCTTGTTGAGGACGTCGAGCATTCCGTGTGCCAGGCCCCACAAAAGGTACAGGGTGGCTATCAGCACGAAGGGAATGAAATAATTCACGCCCTGTGCATTCTTGAACATCGCTTTTTTTGCCATGGCTTTGAATATGGTCTCAGTCCAGGTGGAAAACCTCTTCCATATCAGCCCACCACTCTCCCTCGGCCCTGGTTTCGAGCGGTTGCTGACAAGGCTCGCAGACATCCCACCAGCGCTGTGTCTCAGGATCGGCGGCCATCTTCGCCATGTCGGCCTCGTAGTCCGAACCGACATATTCATAATAACTGAAAAGGAGGCCGTCCTTGTAATAGATGCTGTAGTTCTCCAGGTTGCACTCCTTGATCATCTTGAGTACTCCGGGCCATACGTCGGCATGAAGTTTCTTGTACTCGGCGAGTTTCTCCGGGCGGACGGCGATTATTTGACCATAACGTTTCATATTGATTTGTTTTGAGTTGAACCACATTCATGAACTGCCTGGAACAAAGCTTCCACATTGGCAGGATTGATATCTGGCAGGATGGCCTCATGACTTGGAGAAATGATGAGGCCGGTCGGGAATACTCCGGCCACACGGTGTACGTCAGCCTTGATTTCCTCGGGAGTACCGTTGACCAGAAGATGCTGGGCGTCAATGCCGCCGAAGAAACTGCCGTGGTCGCCGAATGCCGGTTTAAGTATCTCCACCTGCATGTCCTTGGCTTTCGCCTGTATAGGATGGACCACATCCACGCCCATGTCGAACAGGTCGTCAATGATAGGATAAATCGAGCCGCAGGAGTGATGGACGACTATCAGGCCGTAACTCTTGGCCTGATCCACCAGTTTCTTCGTGCCAGGGAAAACAAACTGTCTCAAATCCTCGGGAGACACCATAAGGCCGTTCTGGCTGCCGAAGTCGTTGCCGATGAGCACTGCATCCAGATAGCCTTTCGTGGCTTCATAGAAAATCTCTCCGCAGCCCAGATAGAACTCCGTGATGCGGTCAATGACGGCTTGGAACATTTCCGGCACAGTCAACATTGTTATCAGGGCGTTTTCCATTCCGAACGCCGAGCAGGCGTCCTGAAAATGAGCCGCCCACATGATCCCCATCCGGGCGTAGTCCTGCGGGGCATTCATCGCAAGTTCGCGGGCCTTTTTGAAGTCGATATGATCCTCCGGCTTCGGCCAAGGGAAGGTATCCACCAGAGAAGGGTCGGTCATGTCCTCGAAAAAACCTGGAGCTGTCAGGGTGCGTTCGTCCTGGGCACCGCCGAATCCGCTCTTGGCGAATGCCAGCGAGCAGCCTATGTCGTTTGTGGGAGGATTGTCATACGGCACAGGAATCGGATACACATCATCGTCGACAATGCGCTTGAGGTCATCCATGTTGTCCACGCCGAAGTACTTGAACAGCTTTGGCAGGGCCGAAGGGACCGGAAGTCCGAGCCAGCATGCCGGGCGGTCAACCGCTTGTCGCCGTACTGTGGCGAAAAAACGTTCTCTGTGGGTCATGTTTGTTGTATATTTGTCAGCTAAAATACGGAATAGTTTTTGTTTCTTGTATGCTCCCTGTATGAAAAAGTATCTTATTCTGCCATTTCTGCTGCTTTCGGCCACCATATCGGTTCCCGGCTTCACAAAGAAACCGGCTTACGACGTCTATCTTCTGATCGGTCAGTCCAACATGGCCGGGAGAGGTGAAATGCTGGAGTCGGACAGGGGTACGATTGAAGGGGTCTGGATGCTGGGCGCC
>JAZRXV010000147.1:0-3458 GCA_045600405.1 Candidatus Cryptobacteroides sp. | reverse complement strand
CTCACCAAGCGCCACCGCACCGACCCGACCCTCACCGAAAGGTTCGAGCTCTTCGTATGCGGCAAGGAACTCGCCAACGCATATTCCGAGCTCAACGACCCTATCGACCAGCTCGACAGATTCGAGGAGCAGGCCGCCCTCAAGAGCAAGGGCGATGATGAGGCCATGTTCATTGACTACGACTTCGTGCGCGCACTCGAATATGGAATGCCGCCTACCTCAGGCCTCGGTATGGGAATCGACCGCCTCACCATGTTCATGACCGGTCAGACCACCATCCAGGATGTCCTCTTCTTCCCTCAGATGCGTCCGGAGAAGCCTCTGAAGAAAGAGAAGGCTGAAGAGTAAAATATTTGAGGCGCAATTTTGTCGGAGCCTCAGGGCCGCCTGTTCTCCTTGGCGGCCGTAGGGAAACGCTATGAGTCGGATATGTCCTCCGGAACAGCAGACGAAGCCCCTTTCGGGGAAATGCTGTTCCGGAGGACATATCCGGCTCTTGGCACCGCAGGGCTTGAAGCACGGCGTTACTGAAAATGGTGTTTGCGGAATCCGGAAAAAAACGTAATTTTGGTCAAAAAGATCATTTGGATAATATGAAATTTAGACACAAAATCGCATATGCGGTCCTGCTGATGGCGGCATCCGTGACGGGCGGATGCGGGAGGCAGGAACCCGTCTCATATGAGTATCTCAATTATGTTGAACCGAGGATAGGCACTGCACATTGCAGATATTTCCACTTTGCCCCGGGAGCGATGCCGTTCGGAATGGCCAAGCCGGGGCCGAGCACCAACGGCCATCTGGGCAACAAAGATGGCTGGGAGGCCACCGGCTATGACTACCGCGACAAATCCATTGAAGGTTTTCCCTGCACGCATGAGTTCCAGGTCGGCGGCATCGTGCTGATGCCCGCCTGCGGTGAACTCCGCACGGTTCCCGGCGCTGTGGATTCCGAGGGAGAGGGCTACCGTTCGAAGTATTCCCACGAAGAAGAGGTGGCCACTGCCGGATACTATTCCGTCCTGTTGAAGGACTACGGAATCACAGCCGAAGTTACTGCCACGCAGCGCGTTGCGTTCCAGCGCTACACCTACCCCGCCTCGGATCAGAGCCGTATCATCTTCGACATCGGCAACCGTTCCGGCGAAAGCGGAGCCGTGAAAGATGCCCACGTGGAGGTGAAGGATGACGGCACAGTGGAAGGATATGTGATCACCCTCCCGGAATATGTGAAGAAATACCAGCCCGGTGCCGAGGTCCCCATTTATTTTTCCGCACTGCTGGACAAGAAATGGAAGAGCACGGGAGCATTCAACGGCAGCGATGTCCGTGAAGGCGCCACAACGGCCGACGGCCCCGGTGCCGGCGTGTATGTAGATTTCAGCACTGATGAAGGCGAGCAGGTGACCGCCGCCGTGGGCATCTCATACACTTCTGTGGAGAACGCCCGTCTGAACCGCGAGACTGAAGCAAAGGGCATGACCTTCGACAAAGCCCGCGCACAGAACCGTGCGGCCTGGGCGGAAGCCCTAGGACGCATTGAAGTCACAGGCAGGAAAGAAGAAGACAAGACGAAGTTCTACACGGGACTTTACCACGCTCTCCTCGGACGTGGTCTTTGCAGCGATATCAACGGGGCCTATCCGAAGCATGACGGAAGCGTCGGCCAACTGCCGATGGAGAACGGAAAGCCCGTGCACGTCATGTACAACACAGACGGGATATGGGGCGGACAGTGGAACCTCGGACAGCTTTGGATACTCGCCTACCCGGAATATGTAACCGATTACGTCAGCACCCATCTTCAGGTCTTCAAGGATGCCGGGTGGCTCGGCGACGGCATAGCCAACTGCCGGTTCGTCTCAGGAGTAGGCACCAACCAGCTTCCACTCGTGATTAACGCGGCCTACCAGTGCGGAATCCGCGATTTCGACGTGGATCTGGCCTACGAAGCATGCCGCAGGAACGAACTTGATGGAGAGGACCGTCCTTTTGGTGCAGGCAAGCCCGACACGGACAAATTCGTAAAATACGGCTACGTCCCCCACATCGACAAGGCTGAAGGACCTGCGGAGAAATTCATGTTCTCCGCATCCCACACGCTGGAATATTCCTTCACGGCATGGGCGACCGCACAGATGGCCAAGCAGTTGGACAAGCCCGAATATGAGCAGCTCATGAGCCTCTCGAAAGGCTGGGAGCGCATATATGACGACAAGGAGAACTTCGTCCATCCGAAGGATGCCGATGGCAACTTCATCCCTGACTTCGACCCTATGGAAGTCTGGCGCGGCTTCCAGGAGGGCAATGCATGGCAGTACACCTTCTATGTCCCCCACGACGCTGAGTCCCTGATAGCGAAAGTCGGCGAAGGAGAATTCAATGAAAGGCTTGACAGAATCTTCACGCTCTCCCAGCCGAAGATCTTCAGCGGAGGCACCGAAGTCGGAGCATTCGCCGGCCTCCGGACCCTTTACAACCAGGGCAACCAGCCCTGCCTCCACATCTCATGGCTCTTCAACGAGGCGCACCGCCCTTCGCTGACGCAGAAGTGGGTGCGCGCCATACTCAACGAATTCTACGGCACCGACGGCATCCACGGATACGGCTACGGCCAGGACGAAGACCAGGGCCAGCTCGGTGCATGGTACGTCATCTCAAGCATCGGTCTCTTTGATATCACCGGTCTGAATGCCATCAACCCTACCTTTGCCCTCGGCAGTCCCCTGTTTGACAAGATTTCAATAAAGCTCAGTCCAAAATATTATTCCGGCGGGACCTTCACCATCACCACCGAAGGCAACAGTGACGACACCCCTTATGTGCAGGAGTACCGTTTGAACGGACGGACATTGTCAGACCCTCATATCCCGTTCGCAGATGTCGTAAAGGGCGGAGAGCTCACGTTGAAGATGGGTTCCGATCCCGTTGACAAATATACTGAAGAGTAACTCAGCATACCAGGATGCCATCCGGGACAGCATTTCCCCGAAAGGGGCTTCGACCGCTGTCCCGGATGGCATCCAAGTATGTGGAAACTGGAATTACTGGAATGTAATGAAGGTCAGCGAATGCGGCTGCAAGGTAACGCAGCCGTTTTTCTTTACCTTCAACTGAGCGGGACGCGGTATGATATGGTCCTCGGCTCCGACTTCGTTGTAGTCGTCCGGACCGTTGCCGTTGAGCACCTGGGCATCGACCCTTGCAGATACCTTGCCACCAAAAAGTGACGGATCCAGCGCGACTTCGGTCTCATTGTCCGGGTCCTTGTTGACTATCGCCAAAACATAACGGGTCCCTGCATCGTCAGCTGTCAGTATGGCGTCTATCACAGCCGTGGAATCATCACCATATGACAATTTCCCGGCCTGGATATCCACCGGAATGACATTCGGCTGGAGAAGGTTGACATACATCCACATCGTATAATATGTGGACCTCTTCAGGATGCCGTCCTT
>JAZRXV010000146.1:0-5779 GCA_045600405.1 Candidatus Cryptobacteroides sp. | reverse complement strand
CTGACAGGGCGCCGTCATATGTGTGCAATACCTGGGAGTCCGCTCTCGGGCATGTTGACGGCAATTATACCTTCTATCTGCCTCTGACTCCTGAGATGAAGGATGCCTTGTTCGAGCCTGTCGTGATGAGCGTGGCGGATGGATGCGGGAATCTCGATATCAAAGTCTATCTAAGCCAGTATCCATGGGACAAGGGTGGGAAACTGATTGAAATCAGATAGCGCTCTCCGGAGATATCTCCTCCCTTTGCAGTCATGGAGCCATCATCAGAGTCCCCCCCCCTGCTGCGACAGGCAACGCCCCTCACGGGGAAATGTCGCAGCAGGGGGGGACTCTGATGATGACGTATTATCAGCGATGTCTCAGTGCGAGTTCCTTCTCGATATCGGAGATATTCACTCCCATCTGCTCCAATAGGACTAGATAGTGGTACATCACGTCAGAAGCCTCATAGATGAATCGGTCACGCTTCCCGTCCACGGCTTCGATCATGCACTCCGTGCTCTCCTCGCCGAATTTCTTGGCAATCGACTTGACACCCTTGATGAAAAGCCTCGTGGTGTAGGAACCTTCCGGCATCTCCTCGTGACGGCCCTTGATGACTTGTGACAGCTTGCGGATGAAACCCTCATCCTCGGGAGTGTCGAAACAACTTGTAGTCCCCCTGTGGCAGGTAGGGCCTACCGGCTCTGCCATGACAAGCAGGGTATCGGCATCACAGTCAACATAAATATCCTTGAAAAGCAGGAAATTACCACTTGTCTCGCCCTTGGTCCACAGGCACCCGCGGCCGCGTGACCAGAAGGTCACCTTCCCCTCCTCCTGTGTCTTCTGAAGGGCCTCGGCATTCATGTAGCCCAGCATGAGAACCTTGAGCGTCACCCAGTCCTGCACAATCACAGGTACCAGGCCGTCCGTGCACTTGGACAGTTCCAAATCTTCGAATCGTATCATAATCTGACTGTTATTCCTTTGGCCGCAAGAGCGGTCTTGACTTCCTTGATGCTGTATGTCCCGAAATGGAAAATGCTTGCGGCAAGAGCTGCATCGGCCTTGCCTGTAGTAAGCACGTCGGCGATATCCTCAATGCTGCCGGCCCCGCCCGAAGCTATGACGGGAATCCTCAAGGATGAGCAGAATTCTGCGTAAAGGTCGCAAGGATATCCGTGCCTGACACCGTCGTGCTCCATTGAAGTGAGAAGGATCTCACCGGCACCCCTCTCCTGGGCTTCATGAGCCCACTCGAAAAGTTCGCGGTCCGTAAGCACGCGTCCTCCGTGCGTCGTGGCCATCCAGCGTCCATCCGGAGCGAGCCTGGCATCAATCGCCACCACGACGAACTGGCTGCCGTAGCGCGCCGCAAGCCCGTTGATCAGTGACGGATCGGCAATGGCAGCGCTGTTGATGGAAATCTTGTCCGCACCGGCATCCAGCAGCCTTGAGGCATCCTCCATGGACCTGATGCCGCCACCGATGGTAAAAGGGATGTTGATTCTGTCAGCAATCCTTTCCACAAGGGAGGTGAAAGTGCCGCGCCCTTCATAAGTAGCACTGATGTCGAGATAGACCAGTTCGTCAGCGCCTTCCCGGGCGTACTTTGCTCCAAGTTCCACCGGGTCCCCGACGTCTTTGAGGTCGACGAAATTCACGCCTTTGACAGTCCTGCCGTCCCGGACATCGAGGCAGGGGATTATGCGTTTTGCCACCATGACTTCAATTCTTCAAGTGTAATCCTGTTTTCGTAATAAGCCTTCCCGACTATGACCCTCGGCATCCCGGCGCGTTCCGCCGCCTCGATATCCGCGGCGCAACTTATACCTCCGGATACAGTAAATTCCACTTCCGGGAAAGCATCCTTCAAATCCATATACATCTCCAGAGAAGGTCCACAGAGCATCCCATCCTTGGAAATATCCGTGCAGATGACCTGCCTGAGACCGTAAGGAAGGAATTTCTCCAGCAGTCCGGAAACGGTCAGAGCCGATTCCTCAAGCCAGCCCTTGACGGCGATCTTCCCGTTCCTGACATCGGCACCGAGGACAATCCTGTCCGGACCGAACTCGTCGAGCCAATCGATGAACAGCTGCGGCTCCAATGCGGCCACGCTGCCTATTATCCCGTAATCTGCACCTGCATCGAATACGTCCTGCAGCGCCTGACGTGTCTTTATGCCTCCGCCCCATTCTGTCTTGAGCGAACCGAGCGCGGCGATTTTCTCAAGGGTGGCCAGATTGGCAGGGGAGGATTCCTTTGCTCCGTCAAGATCGACAAGGTGCAGTCTTCCCGCACCTGCATCTGCAAAGGCCCTGGCCATGTCCAGAGGCTCGCCATATACCTTCTTGCAGTCATAGTCGCCTTGCGAAAGACGCACACATCTGCCGCCTATAATATCTATTGCCGGAATGACTTCTATCATAATGCGAGGAAATTCTTGATTATGCGCTCCCCGACGTCCCCGCTCTTTTCGGGATGGAACTGGGTGCCGTAGAAATTCTCATATTTGAGTGCGGCACTGAACATGCCGTCATAATCGGAGGTGGCTATAGTGTCGCTGCATAGACCGGGACGGAAGGAATGTACGAAATACACGAAAGAACCGCCGTCAATGCCCTTGAACAGTTTGGAGTCAAGATTGCTAATCCTGTTCCAGCCCATGTGCGGGACCTTCAGGCCGGTGGCAGGAGTGAATTTCCGTACCTCCGTGTCGAACAGGCCGACGCACTCCGTGTCACCTTCCTCGCTGTAGTTGCAGAGGACCTGCATGCCTATGCATATGCCGAGGACAGGACGGCGCAGGGACCTGATGACTTCCACGAGCCCTCTTTCCCTCAGTTTGGCCATAGCCTCGGCCGCATTGCCGACACCCGGCAGCAGCACCTTGTCGGCACCGCTTATCACGGACGGATCCGATGTTACCGTGAATTCTGCTCCGGCCCTTGAAATGGCATTCTCCACAGAGCGGAGATTGCCCATGTCATAATCGATGATCGCTATCATAATACGCCCTTGCTGCTTGGAAGTTTGTAACTGAAGACATCGCGTCGGACCGCTGCCCGTAATGCCCTTGCATATGCCTTGAACACGGCTTCGGCAATATGATGGTTGTTCTCGCCCTTCGCCTCGATGCGCAGGTTGCATTTCGACGCGGAGCAGACTGACTGGAAGAAATGCTTGAACATCTCCGTAGGTACGTCTCCTACAAACTCGCGGGTGAATTCGACATCCCATGCGAAATCGATGCGTCCGCTGAAGTCCAGCAGGACCATGGCCCGGCTTTCATCCATAGGCAAGGCGAAACCGTAGCGCTCGATGCCGCGTTTGTCTCCGAGGGCGGAAGCGATGGCTTCACCCAGGGCTATGCCCACATCCTCGATGGTGTGGTGCTCGTCAACTTCCAGATCGCCTTCGCAACGGACCTGGAGGCCGATCCCGGAATGGTGCGCTATCTGGTCCAGCATATGGTCGAAGAACTTGAGCCCGGTATCCGAATATGATTCCATTCTCCCATCGAGGTCTACGGCCACGTGGATGTCGGTTTCACGTGTCTTCCTGTCTATGACGGCCCTGCGCTCGGTCTTGCGTATGGTCTCCGCGATGTCGGACCAGGTGCAGCCTTCACCTATGACAAGGGCCTTTGCTCCCAGGTTTGCGGCAAGTTGAGCATCGCTGTCCCTGTCTCCAATAACCCAGCTTCCGGCCAAATCGTAGGTCCCGTCGAGATATTTCGTGAACATCCCGGTACCGGGCTTGCGGCAAGGTGAGCCGTCTTCAGGGAAATGAGGGTCTATCAGCATGTCGTCAAAGACCACGCCTTCACCTTCAAGGGTGCCGAGCATTTTCCTGTGGGCCGGCAGGAAATCGTCTTCAGGGAATGCATCGGTCCCGAGCCCGTCCTGGTTGGTAGCCATGACAAGCTCGTAATCCAGGGCCCGCAAGCTTTTCAGTGCACTGATGGCACCCGGGACGAATTCGAGTTTCTCGAGCGAATCCACCTGCTCGTCAGCAGGCTCCTTGATGACGGTGCCGTCACGGTCAACGACTATTATCCTTTTCATAGGCTTTTAAGTGTGTCTGTCAGTCTTTCGTTCTCTTCGGGTGTGCCGACGGTGATGCGGAGGCATCCTGCGCATCCGGGCACCCTGGAGCGGTTGCGTACTATTATTCCGGCGGCGATGAGCCTGTCATAGACAGCGTCAGGATCGTCGAAACGGGCGAGTATGAAGTTGGCGTCGCTTGGCCAGACCTGCCTGACTGCAGGGATGGCAGGAAGTATGTCCAGGAGCCTGTCCCTTTCGCTGACTATTGTCTCAAGGTTCTCCGGGACCGGCTTCCTGAGCATGCTGAGAGCAATGCTCTGGGCCGCCTGATTGATGTTGTACGGATATTTGACCATGGACATGAGGTCGATTATCCTTTCGCTCGCTATTGCAAGACCCAGCCTCAAGCCGGCCATGCCCCATGCCTTTGAGAGGGTCTGCAGGACGATGATGTTCGGCTCCTTCAGTGCTGCACTGCCTTTTTCCGAAAAGTCCACATAGGCCTCGTCCACCACGACAATGCCGTTGAATCCCCGCGCTATCCCAAGAATCTCATCAAGTTCGAAAGCGTTGCCTGACGGGTTGTTCGGCGAGCAGATGAAAATGACTTTGGTGAAAGCGTCACACGCCCCGGCAAGTGCCTTGCGGTCAAGGGAGAAATCCGGTTTCAGCAGCACTTCGCGGAACTCTATGTCATTGGTGGCGGCGGCCACCTTGTACATGCCGTAGGAAGGGCATATGGCGACGGCATTGTCCCGGCGCGGAGTACAGAATACCCTGTATACGAGGTCTATCGCCTCATCGCTGCCGTTGCCTATGAAAAGGTTCTCCGCTGGGATGTCCTTGATCTCGGAGATGCGTGCCTTCAGTACTTTCTGGTGCGGGTCCGGATAACGGTTGTATCCATTCTGGAAAGGGTTCTCGTTGGCATCGAGGAAGATGTCGGGAGAAGCCTTGCAGTCATCACGTGCCGTGGAATATGGGGCGAGGTCCAGTATGTTCCTTCGTACGAGGCTGTCAGGATTGAATGCCCGGGCCGGTTCCTTGATGCCGGATGCCATACGTACCTTTACTGCTGCGGCATGGGCTGCGAGGCCTTCCGCTTCAGCCATCTCCACGATGCAGTCGGAAATGCTTCCAAGGCCGGCAGCGGTAAGGTGCTGGAGTGTCATCTTCCGCATGAAACTGTCGATGTTGACACCGCTGAAAGAATGTGCCCAGCCTGAGGTGGGGAGGGTGTGGTTGGTGCCGGAAGCATAGTCCCCGGCGCTTTCAGGGCTGAAGTTGCCGATGAAAATGCTGCCTGCGCAGGAAATCCTTTCCGACAGGGCATCCGCATCCTTCATCGATACGATGAGGTGTTCCGGAGCGTACGTGTCAGCGAAGTCAATGATCGTATCGATATCTTCGAACACTACGGCGCGGCTGTTGGACAGGGCTCCTTCCACCATCGCGGAACGGGGGAGGAGGGCGGCCTGTCTGCTGACTTCCCCGAGGACGGCTTTGGCAATGTCCTCTGATGTGCAGACCAGGATGACCTGGCTGTCCCGTCCGTGCTCGGCCTGGGAGAGCAGGTCGGCTGCCACGAAGTCCGGTCGTGCGCTCTCGTCTGCAAGCACCATGACCTCCGACGGCCCTGCCGGCATGTCGATAGCCGTACCGTTGGTGCTTACTATCTGCTTGGCCGTGGTCACATAGCGGTTACCCGGCCCGAAAATCTTGTCAACCCTCGGGATGCTGGC
>JAZRXV010000145.1:0-9329 GCA_045600405.1 Candidatus Cryptobacteroides sp. | reverse complement strand
AGTCGGAAAGCCTAATGTCGGCAAATCCTCCCTGACAAACGCCCTTCTCGGTACGGAGCGCAATATCGTCACTCCAGTCGCCGGGACGACCAGGGATGCCATCGAGACATACTACAACAAGTTCGGGTACGAGTTCATGATCGTGGACACCGCCGGCATACGCAGGAAGGCCAAGGTGCACGAGGACCTGGAATTCTATTCCGTGATGCGCTCCATCAGGGCGATAGAGCATTCCGATATCTGTATAATGATGATAGATGCCACTACCGGCATGGAAGCGCAGGATATGAGCATCTTCAATCTGATTATCAAGAACCGCAAGGGTTGTGTGCTCGTCGTCAACAAATGGGACCTTTTCATAAAGGACTCCAATACCATGAAGGAGTATGAGAAGGCCCTGAGGGCACGTATCGCTCCGTTTGATGACGTGCCGATAATCTTCACTTCCGTGCTGAAGATGCAGAGGATCCAGGACGTGCTGACCGCAGCCACGGAGGTGTATGCCAATTATTCCGTAAAGATTCCGACGGCCCGGCTCAACGAAGTGCTGCTGCCTCTGGTCGAGGAGACGCCTCCGCCGGCATGGAAGGGCAAGTACGTCAAGATAAAGTACGTCACCCAGCTTCCGACGAAGTTCCCGGCTTTCGCATTCTTCTGCAACTTGCCGCAATACATAAAAGACCCGTACAAGCGGTTCCTCGAGAATAAGTTGCGTGAGAATTTCAACCTGACCGGATGCCCTGTACAGATATTCTGCAGACAGAAGTGATGAAGGTTACGATGCTGACAGTCGGCAAGACCGACATAAAGTGGGTTAAGGAGGGCCTGGAGATGTATGTCTCCAGGCTCCGGCATTATATTAATTTCGACCTTGTCGAGATCCCGGAACTCAGGAATGCCGGCTCTCTGACCAGGGAGAGGATAAAGGAGAAGGAAGGGGAACTGATATTGAAAAGCCTGAGGGCGCAGGATGAACTGATCCTTCTGGACGAGAGGGGGAAGGAATTCCGCTCGGTTGAATTCGCCAGGTCGATCGGGGACAGGATGTCCCGTGGTGCCAGGGATATGGTGTTCGTGATAGGTGGAGCCTACGGCTTCAGCGATGACGTATATGCCAGGGCGGACTCCATGCTTTCCCTCTCCAGGATGACATTCTCGCATCAGATTGTCAGGGCTATTTTCGCCGAACAGCTTTACAGGGCATTTACGATAATAAAGGGAGAACCATACCATCACGAATGAAGGAGGAGAGGCAGTATATCGACCTGCTGGAACTGCAGGAGCAGATGAGGGAAGGGATAGAGAGTTTCTTCCCTGAGAAGCTGTGGGTATGTGCGGAGGTGGCTTCTGTGCAGGTCAAGGCTAACGGACATTGCTATATGGACCTCTGCCAGAGTGAGGACGGGAAAGTGGTTGCAAAGGCGAAGGCCGTGATCTGGCGCAGCAGGTATCTTCCGGTCAGCAATTATTTCCGGGAGACGGCCGGAGGCGATATCAAGGCGGGCATGCAGCTGCTGGTGCGGGTACAGGTGACATACAGCGAACTTTACGGACTTACGCTGACAATTGACGAGGTCGAGCCCCAGTTCACCCTCGGGGCCGCCGAGCTCGAGAGGCGCAGGACAATCGCGCGCCTGGAGGAGGATGGGCTGATGGAAAGGCAGAAGGGCCTGGAACTTGCCGCCCTGCCGTACAGGCTGGCCGTCATTTCGGCCAGGGATGCCGCGGGATACGGGGATTTCTGCCGCCACCTTTCCCAGAATGAATACGGCTTCGTGTTTGAAGTCGAACTGTTCGAGGCCACCATGCAGGGACTGGATGCTCCCGCAAGCATAGTGGATGCCATAGATAGGATCGAATGCTCCGCAGCCCCGTTTGACGCGGTGCTCATCATGAGGGGCGGAGGTTCATCGCTTGACCTGGCATGTTTTGACGACTATGCGCTGTGCTTCTCCATCGCCGGCTGCTCCCTGCCTGTTTTCACGGCCATCGGCCATGACAGGGACAACCATGTGGCCGACATGGTGGCATTCCAGGCAGTGAAGACGCCTACTGCCCTCGCTGACGTTTTCATAGGCGCCTTTGCGGCTGAGGATGAACTTATCAGTTCGTTCAGCACCAGGCTGAGGCTTGCCTTCATGGGGAAGATCTCCATGATGGAATCCCGGCTGGAAGTGCTTCAGTCACGTATCAGGACTGCCGATCCGCGCAATATCCTTTCACGCGGATATCTGCTCGCCACCGATGCCTCCGGGGTGGTGATAAAGAAGGCTGCCGGGGTCCCTGTCGGAGGAAAGATAAATGTAATGTTTGCTGACGGCACATTGAACTGTACAGTGGATGGAAAACTTTGATTATGCGAAGGCGGTCGCCGAACTCGAGAAGATCGCGGCCACGGTCGAGGACCCGTCAACGGGTCTCGGGGACATAGACAGATATATCAAGCGCTCGGACGAACTGATTGCGCAGTGCCGCGCGTATCTCCGCAGCATGCGTGAAAAAGCCGATGAATTATGATAAAGAAGATTTACGAGACCGACCCATGGCTGGAGCCTTATAAATCCGCCATTGATGCCCGTCACGGCCGTATCCTTGCGGCAGTGAAGAAACTTGCCGGAGACAAGCCCCTGTCCGCCTCCGTGAACAATCATCTTTATTATCCTCTCCACAGGGAAGGTGATGTGTGGGTGATGCGGGAATGGGCTCCGAATGCCACCAGGATCTATCTGATCGGTGACTTCAACAACTGGAAACGTACGGAAGCGTATGCCTTCAAGCCGGTAGGCAACGGCAACTGGGAGATAAAGGTCCACGAGATGTTCCTCCATCACGGAGATCTCTACAAACTCATGGTGGAGTGGCCCGGAGGAGGTGGGGAGAGGCTCCCGTCATATGTCACAAGAGTGGTCCAGGACCCGGACACGAAGGTGTTCAGCGCGCAGGTATGGAATCCGGGGATGCCTTACAAATGGAAATATGGAAAGCCGGGCAAGCGCCTTCACCCTATCATCTACGAGTGCCATATAGGCATGAGTTCGGAGCAGGAGAAAGTCTCCACCTTCGAGGAATTCCGCAGGGAGGTGCTGCCGAAGGTGCACGACCTCGGTTACAATGTCCTGCAGATAATGGCGCTCCAGGAGCATCCGTATTACGGATCGTTCGGATATCAGGTGTCCAATTTCTTCGCACTCAGTTCCCGCTTCGGGACTCCTGAGGAATTCAAGGCCCTGGTGGACGAAGCCCACCATCTGGGCATTGCGGTCATCATGGATATAGTCCATTCCCATGCCGTTGAGAACGAGGCGGAAGGCCTCTCGAAACTTGATGGGAGCGAAGACCTGTATTTCTACAAGGGCTGGCAGGGACATCATCCTGCATGGGGCACCAGATGCTTCGACTATGGCAAGGATGAGACAAAGTATTTCCTCCTGTCAAACTGCAAATATTGGATGGAGGAGTATCATATCGACGGCTTCCGTTTTGACGGTGTGACATCGATGCTGTACTGGGACCACGGACTTGAGAAGAATTTCGGCGACTATGCGCTTTATTTCGACCAGGGGGTCGATGAGAATGCTGTGACCTATCTGGCTCTCGCCAATATCCTGATACACGAAATCAACAGGGATGCCATCACCATCGCCGAGGATATGAGTGGAATGGCCGGGCTGGCGGCACCGCTGGAATCGTGCGGAGTAGGATTCGATTTCCGCATGGCCATGGGCATAGCCGACCATTGGATAAAATGGATCAAGGAGCGTACTGACGAGCAGTGGAGCATGGGGGAGATATGGTGGGAGCTCACCAACAAGCGCGTCGATGAAAAGACGGTCTCATATGCCGAGTGCCATGACCAGGCTCTGGTAGGGGATAAGACGATCATATTCCGCCTTATCGACCAGGAGATGTACTGGTCGATGAACAAGGGATCGCAGAATATGGTTGTCGATCGTGGCATAGCCCTGCATAAACTCATCAGGCTTGTCACTCTGGCCACATCCGGAGGTGGATATCTCAATTTCATGGGCAATGAATTCGGCCATCCGGAATGGATAGACTTTCCACGGGAGGGGAATGACTGGTCGTTCCAGTATGCCCGCAGGCAATGGTCCCTGGCAGATAACGTGTTCCTTCGCTACGGCGCGCTCAGGGAATTCGATTCCTGTATGGTGCATTATGCCATAAGCGAAAAGATACTTTATTGCGAGCCGCGTCAACTTTATTGCGATGAGGAGCGGAAAGTCTTGATTTTCAGTCGCGGAAACAGTATCTTTGCATTCAATTTCAATCCAACGTCATCCTATGGGAGTTTCAGTTTCTGGGCCCCGGACGGGGAGTACCGTATGGCATTTAACTCGGACGAGCTGCGTTTTGACGGGTTCGGCCGTCTCCAGGATGACGAAAGACACTTTACAATAGACCACAAATTAGCACTGTATCTTCCGAGCCGGTGCGTTGTTGTGTTGAAAAAATTGAAATAGATATATATGGCATTCTTAAAGTTCAACAAGGCGGAACTGGTCAATCTTGAGTATTCCCTCAGGAGGGAGATTCTCGGGTCCAACAAGACCGGGGCATATTGCAACACGACCATCGTGGACTGCAACACGCGCCGTTATCACGGACTTCTGGCCGTCACCCTTGACCGTTTCGGAGGGGACAAGTTCCTTCTTCTTTCAGACGTGGACGAAACCATCATAGTGAAGGGGAAGCAGTTCAATCTCGGCATTCACTGCTATGGCGATATCTACGAGCCGCGCGGGCACAAGTATGTAGTTGACTTCGATGCCAACCCTGTGCCCCGGATTACCTACAAGGTTGGTGAGATAGTCTTCCGCAAGAGCCTCATGCTTGCTCAGGACAAGGACCAGGTCCTGATAAAATATGAACTGCTGGAAGCTCCTTCATCCGTTACTCTCCAGCTCAAGCCTTTCCTTGCGTTCCGGAACATTCATGACCTTACGCATGAGAACCCTGCTGCGGATATGGAAGGACGTCCCGTCACCAACGGCGTTGCATACAGGCTCTATGCCAATTTCCCTGATCTGAACATGCAGGTTAGCGATTCCAAGGCCAGATACACATCTGCCCCTCACTGGAATAAGAATATCACCTATTCGGATGAGTACCGCCGCGGTTTTGACTGCCGCGAGGACCTTGTCGTCCCCGGATTCTTCGAGATGAAACTCAGTTCCGGCGGTTCTGTGGTATTCTCCGCGTCCCTTACACCAGAGGAGCCTGCAGGTCTCAAGACAAAGTTCAATACATTCCTTAAGAAAAAGGGACAGGCTGACGGATACCGCGACCAGCTGAAACGCTGCGCCAACCGCCTCATTACCGATCATAACGGCCGCAAGAAGATAAACGCGGGTTTCTCATGGATGTACACGGGTCTTCTCCGTGAGACGCTCCAGGCCCTTCCGGGCCTTACGCTTTATGGCCTTAACGACACGAAGCAGTTCGAGGAGATCCTTGACAATCTTATCGCAGACGAGCAGGAACGCCTCCTTCGCCGCACAACGCAGGTCGAGGCTCCTCTGTATCTTGCGAATGTGCTTCAGGCATATATCGAATTCGGGGCGGACGGGAAGGCAGTATGGAAAAAGTACGGGCCGACGCTCTGTTCTGTGCTGGAGAGCTATCTTCCTGGGAAGCGTGCCGAAGTGGCCATGCAGCCTGACGGCCTGCTCTGGGCACAGATGGACGGCGTGGCGCTGACATGGATGAACGCCTATATCAATGGCCGTGCCGTGACGGAGCGTGCAGGATACCAGGTCGAGACCAATGCATTCTGGTACAATGCCATCTGCTTCGCCCTTGAGATGGAAGGGAAGTACGGTCCGAAGAAGAGTGATTTCGTATCCCGCTGGTCTTCCATCCGTGATCTCGTGAAAGCCAATTATCAGGAAAAGTTCTGGAATGCGGACCGCGGATGCCTTGCGGACTATGTTGACAATAACGGGCAGAACATGGATATACGCCCTAATCAGCTGTATGCCATCTGGGTCAGGTATTCTCCGGTGGATGAAGAATTGGCCCCTTCTATCCTCAGGGTCGTTGACAACGAACTTGTCACAGCGCGCGGAATACGTACCCTTTCGCCGCGTGACATCAAGTATAAAGGCGTATATGAAGGCACGCAGCTTGAGCGCGACCTTGCATATCATCAGGGTTGTACACGTCCGTTCCTTCTCGAACCATATGTCGCCACCTCATTCCGTATCAAAGGAGCTTCCTTCTGGAAGAGGGCCGAGTGGCTGTCCGAGGGCTTCTATGCCGATCTCGGGAAGCACGGTGTAGGGGCATTCTCCGAACTTTATGACGGGGATCCGCCGCACGAGCCGCACGGGGCGATATCTTCGGCACTCAGCACCGCCGCCCTTCTGTCCGTGGAATATATGTTGGAAAAATACAAGGAGGACTAGGATATGAGAGTTCTTATGTTCGGCTGGGAATTCCCGCCTCATATCGCAGGCGGTCTCGGAACGGCATGCAAGGGCATAGTCGAAGGCCTTGCCCACAATGGAGTGGAGACCATCTTCGTGATGCCTTCCGCAAGCGGTGACGAGGATCAGACCTGTACCACCATCATCAATGCCAGCGACGTGGCTGTGATGAACGTGAGCAATACCGTCGATGAATTCATCGACAAGGTGAAATTCATCAACGTGGACTCCAACATCGTACCTTACGTCGATCCGGACGAGTATTTCGAGGCTATCGAGAGGATGAAGAGGGAGAAACGCACCGAGACTACCGTAGGTTTCGGACAGAAATTCAAGTTCTCCGGCAAGTACGGGGCCAACCTTCTTGAAGAAGTGTCCCGCTATGCGCAGGTCGGCGGTACCATAGCCATGCAGCATGAGTCCGAATTCGATGTGATACATGCCCATGACTGGCTTACCTACCTCGCCGGAATTGCCGCAAAGGAACTTACCGGAAAGTCGCTTGTGGTCCATGTGCATGCAACCTCTTTCGACCGTGGCACCGATGATATGGTGGACAGCCGCGTTTATGCCATCGAAAAGAGGGGTATGGAAGCGGCGGACCGCGTAGTGACCGTCAGCGACCTTACGCGCAATATCGTCATAAATAAATACGGGATAGATCCTGCAAAAGTCGTGACAGTCCACAATGCCGTCGATTTCAGCGGCCGTGAGAACATGGATGTCGAGCGCGGAGTCAAGGACAAGGTCGTCACATTCCTGGGGAGGATCACTTTCCAGAAGGGACCTGAATATTTCATCGAGGCTGCGGCCAAGGTCCTCAAACGTACGAAAAACGTGCGTTTCGTCATGGCAGGTTCCGGGGATATGATGAACCGCGCCATCCGTCAGGTGGCACGGCTCGGCATTTCGGACCGATTCCATTTCACCGGGTTCCTCAAGGGACAGGAGGTGCAGAAGATGTTCGCCCTGTCCGATGTGTATATCATGCCATCAGTGTCGGAACCTTTCGGCATTTCTCCACTGGAGGCCATGAGGTCCAATGTGCCGTCCATCATCTCCCATCAGTCCGGTGCCGCTGAAGTGCTGAAATATGCGCTGAAGGTGGATTTCTGGGATGTGGATGCCATGGCCGACGACATCTATGCCCTGCTCCAGTATCCTGCTTTGGCGGAATTCGCCACCAAGCAGGGATTTGACGAGGTCAACGAGCTCAAATGGAACGGAGCCACGGCCAAATTGAAGAAAGTTTATGAATCAGTAGTTAATCAGTGATATGAAGAAGTCAATCTGTCTGTATTTCCAGGTTCATCAGCCTACCAGACTACGCCTTTACAGGTTTTTTGATATCGGCAAGGATTCGCACTATTATGATGACTATGCCAACAGAATCATCCTCAAAAGGATAGCTCAGAAATGCTATCTCCCTATGAATGAACTTCTCCTTGAAGAGATCATCCGGCAGAAGGGTAAGTTCAAGGTTGCCTTCTCCATTTCCGGTTCCGCTCTCGAGCAGTTCGACCGCTACGCTCCGGAGGTCATCGACAGTTTCCGGAAAATGGCGGAAACGGGTTGCGTGGAGTTCCTTTGCGAGACTTATTATCATTCCCTCGCATCTCTGGGATCTGAGGCGGAGTTCAACCATCAGGTCCTCAAGCACAAGGCCGCAATCGAGCAGTTCTTCGGAGTCACTCCGAAGACATTCCGCAATACGGAGCTCATCTATTCCCATGCAGTTGGCTGTATGGCTTATGAGCTTGGATTCAAGACCATCCTTACAGAAGGCGCCCGCCACATTATGGGATGGAAGAGTCCTAATTTCGTCTATAACAACGATTTCCAGGAGAAGCAGAAGGTCCTTCTCCGGAACTATTCGCTCAGCGATGACATCGCTTTCCGTTTCTCCGACAAGGGATGGGACGGCTGGCCGTTGGATGCGGACAAGTTTGCGGGATGGATTTCCGAGACCGATGGTGAGGTGGTGAATCTTTTCATGGATTATGAGACTTTCGGTGAGCATCAGAGTGCGGACAGCGGAATCTTCGATTTCATGAAGGCTCTTCCGTCAGCTGTGCTCAAGAACAAGGATTTGGGATTCGCTACCCCTGCGGAGGTGGCAAGGAAGTACAAGTCCGTCGGGGATCTGTCCGTCCCTCAGCCGATTTCATGGGCTGACGAGGAGCGTGATACCACCGCCTGGCTTGGTAACGAGCTCCAGCAGGATGCATTCAATAAGCTGTACGGTCTTCAGGAGAAGCTTTCCATCCTCAATGATCCTGTGCTGTGGGCGGACTACGGACATCTCCAGGAGAGCGACCATCTGTACTATATGTGCACCAAGTTCTTCTCCGACGGAGAGATTCACAAGCGCTTCAATCCTTATGATACGCCATACGAGTCGTTCATCAATTATATGAATGTGCTCAGTGATTTCATCATCAGGGTCAACAACGCCATGGCCGAAAAGAAATAGCCGAGTTACTTCAAGTTGCAGTCATATCCCCCCTCTGGGAACTTTCCGAAGGTGGGTTTATGTTCCCAGAGGGGGGATATGACTGCAACTGAACAACATGCGACCTGGTGCCGGAAAGTTCCCCAAGGGGGGTACACCTGCGCGGAAGGAGCAAGGACCTGATACAGGACAAGAATTTATTTATATTGACAAGTTATATATGAACAGAAAGGAAATTGACACTCCATCGTGGCGCAGCGTTATGGTTACACGCCACCTGCCGGAATCACTGTCCGGGCTGGAGACATTGTGCAAGAATTTGTGGTGGTGCTGGAACGATAACGCCAAATCCCTCTTCAAGACGATAGACTCTGAATTGTGGCACAAATCCGGCCACAATCCGATGGAAATACTCGACAAGGTCAGCCTCA
>JAZRXV010000144.1:0-6453 GCA_045600405.1 Candidatus Cryptobacteroides sp. | reverse complement strand
GCAAATCGCAGCTGGACCTGCCAGGATTGCGGCACAACGCATGACCGCGACAAAAATGCCGCGGTCAATATTCTGGGTGAGGGTCTTCGTGTACTGAGTATCAACTCATCGGCGGGAACCGTCGATTACACTGGTGGAGGCCGTGTAAGACCTACTTCGGTAGGCAGCCGCCGGCGAAGCCAGAAGCCCACAAATCTTTAGTTTGTGGGTAGTTCACTGCGCTTTGTTAGGGATCGAGAACGTGAGTTCGAGCTTTGGGGTCGCCCCGCCGGAGAATCCCGGACCGTTCAGGCTGGCCTTGTAGAATCTGTCCTTGTCCATCTGGACTTTCGTCTCGGTGGTCGAAGTGTTGCTGCTGGCCATGGCTGCAAGCATGGCGTAGGTGTAGTAGTTGGAATAGGAGTTCCCGTATCCATACCCGCCGTATCCATATCCGCCATATCCGTAGCCGCCGTACATGTCATTATAGTAACTTGAATAAGCCAGATAATTGTAATAGTCGCTCATCTCCGAGTTGCCCTGATTCTCAGTGACAACGGTCTCGTTGGCCATGATGAGCAGCCAGATATCATATGATCCGTCAAGCAGTCTCTTGGTCCTGATGTCTTTGGAATTATTTTCGTCAATCCTCAGGATCTCCTGCATGTGGTAGGTGATATCCGGCGCGTATCTCAAGGTGGATCTGTTGATGTCACCCTGGTTCTCATCGCTGGAACTGGAATCCGTCAAACCCATGAATGATGCGGAATCCCCGTTCTTGATGCGGCAGGAAGGGGACAGGTAATCAGGCCACCTGTCCATTTTCTTATAATTATCCGGGAATTCGAACGGGAACACAAGCGAGGCTTTGTTTATGACCGCCTCGGAAGGGATTCCTCCTTCCTTTGAGATAATCTCTTCCGCTATATGTTTCAGATAGGTTGCGGAAATCCTTGGCTTCAGACCGCCGCCGCCTTCGACCGGAATCTTTTCCACGGCCTTGCCGGCTTTCTCCCTGGTCTCATGCCCGGTGACTGTAAGTGCGTACTGCGGGAACGCTCCGGCGGTGCCGTTTGCGACCAGCGAATCGAGAGCATAGAAATCCAGAGCGCCTATATAGAAATACAGGGCCGTATCCTTTCTCACACCGTTGAAATTCGCCTCGTAATTGAGGGTGGCGTAGTTGCCGGTGATATAATGGTATTCGTTTAATGTAAGCTGGAAGTTGAAGAGGTTTATGCGTCCGCCGCCTCCGACAGGTTTGTCGCTCTCGATATATATGCCTGGGAATCTGCTGAGGTACTTGTCCATGTCGGAGACATCGCTGTCAGTCATGCTGAGGTATTTCTCTCCGAACTCCCTGCTGAAATTGAATGAAAGCGAATCGCCTCCCGCATAGACAGGGGTGCCGCTTGATATCTTATTCCCGCTGTGCTTGATGGTGGCGTTGCAGTCAAAGTCCTTGTCCGGGTCGAGTGCCTTCTCCAGTTCGAAGACATTGATGTTCTGGAGTATGTTCTTCTGGCTGCTGTTGCATACGTTGGTGGAGTCCTTGGCAAGGGCGATGTGGAATCTCTTGAAGACCCTGTCGGTGCCGAGATCGAGCTTGTCTCCGAACATCGGGATAAGGGTGAAGGCTGATGCCCTTGTGGTGAGACCGTAGTCTTCGTCCCGTATCGCTCCGATGGAGATGCGTGTCTGCGAGTAACCGGACAGGCTGTCCGCCATGGAGATATCGATGTCTTCCAGCGGGATGTCCTTGGTGAAGACCTTGTAGGTCTGCTCTACCGGAATCAGGGACCCGCCCAGCTGGGAATTGGATTCTATACACGAAATGCAGCAGAGGAAGGCTGCTGCAATTGCAATAATTCTGGATTTCATTCTAAATTCTGTCATAAAAAGCACAGTACTCGTCAATGTATGAACCATTGTCCAGCGAGGTTCTGTCAAACGGCAGGAGCGGGAGGTTCCGGGCCTTGCAGAAGTCAATCACATCCTTTTCCACCGTCTCGGCTCCCAGGATGATACCGTCAGAGTACCGGGCTGCAGTTTTAGCAAGATTTATGCCATCGGCATGCTCCAGTTCGGGGATGTCGGCAGGTGTGATGCCGCCGAAACTGATCTTGTCTGCGAAGTCGGCCGTAAAATTCTCCATCGGGGTGTCGTCATAGAAAGATACGACAACCTTGCTGTTGGAGAATATCGGATCGTCTTTATATGCTTTTTTAAGGAATACCGGGAGAAGGTGGGATATCCACCCATGACAATGTATCACGTCCGGAGCCCAGCGCAGCTTCTTGACTGTCTCAAGGACGCCGCGGGCAAAGAATATGGCGCGCTCGTCATTGTCTGCGAAGAAAACGCCGTCAACGTCGCGTGTCGTCTGCTTGCGGCGGAAATAATCTTCGTTGTCGATGAAATAGACCTGGATCCTTGCAGCGGAGATGGAAGCCACCTTGATGATCAGAGGCCTGTCGATGTCGCTGATGATGATGTTCATCCCGGAAAGCCTGATCACTTCGTGAAGCTGGTTCTTCCTCTCGTTGATACATCCGTAGCGCGGCATGAAGGAGCGGATCTCCCTTTTTCGTTCCTGAACGCCCTGGGGGAGATATCGCCCGATAGTGGCTATATCGGACTCCGGGAGATAGGGTGACATCTCCGAGTTGACATAGAGTATTTTACGGACACATTCTGCCATATGCACAAAAGTAGCATTTATTTTTGAATAAATAACTATCTTTGTCCTTCAAAATGAACCATATGCCTCATAATGAGAATAAAATGATGCGAAAAAGATTGGCGAACGCCTATCTGTCCAGCGTCATCAGCATAAGTCTGGTACTCATTCTTGTCGGCATTGCAGCCCTTCTGGTCGTAAATGCGCGCAGGGTGTCGGACTATTTCAAGGAGAACATGCAGGTCTCGATTCTCATGAAGCAGGAGGTCTCCGACGCCCAGGTCTATTCTTTCAAGGATTCAGTGGCGGCCCTTCCGTTCATCCGTACGGCGAGGGTGGTCACCAGGGAGGAAGGCACCGAAGACCTGAAGGAAATGCTCGGGGAGGATTTCCTGGATGTGTTCGAGACTTCTCCTGTGCCCGTGTCCGTGGAGGTGACCCTTCAGGCCGGCTATGTCTCTTCGGACAGCCTGGCCGTGATAGTGCCAATGCTCGGAACGTCCCGTCTCGTGGATGAGGTAGGGTGCCAGCAGTCCCTTGTGGATGCCCTGAACACCAATCTTGCGAGGATATCGATGGTGCTCGGAATCTTCATCTTGCTGCTGCTTTTCATTTCCTATGTGCTGATCAACAACACGGTCCGGCTCAGCGTATATTCGCGCAGGTTCACCATCCATACCATGAAGCTTGTCGGTGCTACGCGCTCATTCATACGCCGTCCGTTTGTCCGGAACGCAATTGTACAGGGCCTGGTCGCTTCCGTCCTTGCAATCGCGGCGCTGTGCGCCATGCTGCTTGCTGTGCGGCGGTCTTTCCCTGCCCTGTTCGGGATTTTCAGCAAGGAACTTATAGCGCTCGTGATGGGTGTCGTGCTGCTGTGCGGTGTTGCGATCTGTGTAGTGAGCACGTTTTTTGTAGTCAACAGGCTGGCCGGTTCGACCAGGGAAGAGTTATATTATTGATTATGGAAGAAAACGAGAAAATGGCTGTCACATCCAAAGGGCTGAGGCTTCTCCTCGCCGGGGTGATAGTGATGATAGCCGGATATATCCTGATGACGGGAGGCCGGAGCGCCGATCCGCAGGTATTCAATTATGCGATGTTCGACTTCAGGCGTCTCGTGGCGGCGCCTCTGGTCATCATTGCCGGGATTGTGGTTGAGGTTGTCGCCATCATGGGCGTGACAGGGAAAAGGAAATAGGATATGGATTGGTGGCAGGCATTGCTTTTGGGAATAGTGCAGGGACTGACGGAGTTCCTGCCGGTCAGCAGCAGCGGACATCTGATGATAGTGAGGGAGATGCTTGGCGTTGATGCCGAGGGATTCCTGGATTTCACGGTTACGGTTCATTTTGCAACGGTACTCAGTACCCTCGTGGTCTTCTGGGCTGCGATATGGCAGATAATCAAGGGAGTATTCAAGTTCAAGTACAATGACGAGACGGACTATTTCCTCAAGTTGTGCGTGTCCATGATTCCAGTAGCGGTAGTGGGCTTCTGCTTCAAGGACCAGGTCGAGTCCCTTTTCGGAGACAGCCTCAGGACCGTGGCGATATGTCTTTTCATCACGGCGGTGCTCCTCTGCCTCAGCGATATCCTTACGAGAACTCTGAAATATAAGAATACCTCACGCAACGGTATCTCCTGGTGGCAGGCCCTCGTGGTCGGTCTCGGCCAGGCCTGTGCCGTGGCTCCGGGGCTTTCGCGTTCCGGGACGACAATCGCCACAGGTCTCATCAGCGGTGTCAAGAGGGAGAATATGGCCCAGTTCTCTTTTCTCATGGTGTTGGCTCCTATAGTCGGGGAGCAGTTGCTTGACATTCTTGACATGGTGGGCGGTGAGGCTGCCCCTTCCGCAGGGGTCGGAGTCCCGGCCCTTGTCTTCGGTTTCCTGGCGGCATTCGTTTCAGGTCTTTTCGCATGCAAGGTCATGGTAGCCCTCGTCAAGAAGGCCAGGCTGTCATGGTTCGCCCTCTATTGCGCGGTGGTGGCCGTTGCCCTGTTGATTTTCGCTTGATATGGCTGGAAGGAGCGGGGTTTATTTCGTTGCGGACGTCCATCTCGGACTTGGGACCCGGGATCCTGCAGAGAGGGAGGAAAGGTTCGTCAGGTTCCTCAAGGGCATACCGCGCGACACCGCACAGGCTCTGTATCTGTTAGGCGACATCTGGGATTTCTGGTATGAATACCGTGATGTCATTCCGCGTGAGGGGACCCGTGTGGTGGCGCAGTTCGTCGATCTGATGGACAACGGGGTCCAGGTCTTCTTCTGCTCCGGCAACCACGACATCTGGACATATTCGTATTTCGAGAGCATTGGGATGAAGAAATTCGCGCAGCCGTACTATGCCGAAATCGGAGGGAAGACTTTCTGCATGGGTCACGGTGACCTCCTTGGCGGGGCCAGGGCAGGATACAAGCTGATGCTTGGTATTTTCCGCTGCCGTTTCCTGCAGAGATGCTTCAGCCTTCTGCACCCGTGGCTCGCATTCCGCTTCGGCCTCGGGTGGTCCAATTCCAACAGGCGCTCCCACAAGCCTTATCATTTCCGCGGTGAGGAGGAACCCCTTTACCGTTTTGCCATGGAGCAGGAAAAGGTCCGCCATGCCGATTACTATGTGTTCGGACATTTCCATGACAGGGTGTCCATGACACTTCCTTCCGGCTCGCAGTTCATAATTCTCAAGGACTGGATGGAAGGAGGGGAGCCATACGGCTGTTTCAACGGATCTTCTTTCGAACTTCGCTAGAGAGTTCTTCTTTGGCTATTACGGTCTTCTTTGGCGGCTCCATGAAGATGGAGAAATAGAACGCGTCCCAGTCTCCGCTGTCCCATATCTTGACGAGTTCTTCGAGTTTCCTGTCCTCGCCCTTCGGGTCGTACCTTGTCTTGAGATTCTGGGAGAATATCTTCGCTACAAGCTGCCAGAAATTGGCTGCGAATCCGTTTTCGTAGCTTTTTATTATCTGGAAGGCGCTCATGCCGCATTCCCTGTCCACCAGGCGCATCAGGACGAGGCCCTGGGATATGGTCATGTTCCTGATGTCCTTTTCGAATAGCCTGAACAGCTCCTTCTCGACATCATTTATATATTGGTTGCGCTGTGACCTTTTCGTGGCGTCGGCGGCGATCACGCTGTCCACCTGTGCCATCATCTTCCTGCCCACGAGAGCATAGGGGTAAACCTTGTTGAAATTATATACCGTCTTGTAGTACTGCCGCCAGTCGCCGGATTTCATCTTCCTGCCTTTCGGGAATATCCACACGGGGTCGAGGGCGTCCATCAGCGTCGTGTCTCCGTCTATCACCTCGTAGTACATGGGCGTACCTGTCACCTTGCGGGGTATCTGGGCCCTGCAGGCAAGGGTGCAGAGGAGTACTGCGAGAGATATGAGTACGAGCTTCTTCATTCGCTGCAAAGATAGTAAAAATAGCGCTGTGTTTACATCTTGGAACTGTGTGTCGAAAAGTGAAGGAAATATTTTTCAACCGTATATGTAAGTCATTGATGTTACGAAAGATTACATATAAGATTCCGTGTCGAAAATGTTAGAAAATTTTTATGGAAAGCGATGGTAATTCAATATTTTTTACTAACTTTGCAATCCCAAAAATTGGCCTCAAACCGCGTATGATGCTGATTTTCAAGGACTTAAATGTAATTTAATATTTTAAAAGTAATACTGAGATGTTACAACCTAAGAGAACCAAATTTAGAAGGGAACAGAAGAACCGCATGAAGGGAAACTCCCAGAGGGGCAACCAGCTTGCATTCGGTTCATTCGGAATCAAG
>JAZRXV010000143.1:0-45181 GCA_045600405.1 Candidatus Cryptobacteroides sp. | reverse complement strand
GGTGCGGATGGAGAGTGGAATTACCTTCTGAACAGCCGTGCTACGACATACGGAACAGGAACTGCCATTGAAAACCGACGTTACGCAGCCGTCAAGGTGAATGATATGCCGGGACTTCTTATATTCCCGGATGAATTCAGTTGGCCAACTGGAGCTGGCACCGAGCCTTCAACTTTCAATGCAGCCAACTCTGATTGGAACGGAGTGAATTATAAAGGCGCAGCATTTGATGCACTGCAATCTGCCGGTTGTGTCTTTCTTCCTGCTGCCGGCTTTCGCTATGGCGGCATTGGCAGTACGCTCGTCCTCGACGCAGGCAGCGACGGCTCCTATTGGTCCGCGTCTCCGAGCGACGGCCTCCTCGCCCTTGACTTGCACTTCCTCAGCAGCCTTGTCGATCCGTACCTCAGCGTCCCTCGGTACCAGGCCTTCGCTGTCCGTCTTGTCACAGAATGTCAGAGCGAGCCGAGTGCAGAATGAAGCTTGCTGTGAACACCCTCGCGACCCGCGGGGCGCTGGCCGAATCAAAAACACAAGCTGCGGTCTCTGACAACAACGACAGGGGCCGCAGTCAATATCGTGTTCTACATGAAATACGATTTGAACAATATCCCATTTTCCGATGTTCTGAATGCGACAAGGACCATGAAGGACTACAAAAAGTCTTATACCCGTATGACTATCATCGTCTGGGTAGCGACAATCGCATTGCTCGCGTACTTCTGCCCAAGGATAATTGAAGCCTGGAGCACGCCGCTCAAAACGACATGCGCAATCGTATTTCCGGCTATAGCCGTTACCGTCGGCCTTTTTGTGGAGTTCCGTTATTCTAAGAAGATCATTGAAAGCTGTGACAGCATTATCAAAGATCTTGACGGATTCAATGAATAACTGACCCTGTTTGGGAAATAACGCATACCAAAGCAACGGCAGGCATAAGTGGTACCTTAAATGCCATCTCATCTTCGTCTGCAAGTACCGAAAGCAACTGCTCGGGGGCAGAATGCAAGACATCATTAAATAATGGAGACTGACAAGGGCCACATCCATAGCAGTTAGAAACGGCTGGCCGATTCATCCGCAGAGGCTGAAGACCTCTGGGTTTTCTCGGCCAAACAATATAGACAACAGCAGCACCTCGGAAGGCATCTCCCCTCTTTAAAGCCTTCCGAGGTGCTACTGCTGTCTGATGCCGCTGCAACGGCAAATGCTGTGGTATTCTGCGATATGAACCTACTGCACTACTTGAGATCGCGGAACTTGGCGACTCCAATCTTGGTAGGCTTGAGGGTGATGGTCTCCTTGATGCGGGCGATGACCTTCTGGTCCTCGACCTGCTCCACAAGACGCTCCACCTGCTTCTGGTCCTGAAGGACGTTGACAGAGGACTCCTTGATTATCTCCTGAGGGACATTGCCCATACCGTACATTGCATACTGATAAGCCACAAATGCCTCCGCAGCCTCGCGGATATCCTTCTCCTCGACCTTGAAATCCCACTTCTTCATGAGATAGCCACGCACCAGCTGCCACTTGAAATCCTCGCAGAAACCAGGGAAATCCTTCTCGATATCCTCCTTGGAGAAATTGCCCTCATTTGCAACGTAAAGCCACCTCTTGAGGAATTCCTCAGGAAGTTCAAGATTGGCCTTCTTGACGAAATAATCACGTATATCCTTGGACACACGCCACTCTGCCTCTCCCTTGTACTGCTCCTTGAGACGCTCCGTAACTTCCTTCTCTATCTCCTCATCCGTTTTCGGCTCAGCCTTGTCATCCTTCTTCTCCTCATAGAACTTCTTCATGCTCTCGATCATAGGAGCCTTGTCCTTTGCTGTGACAGTGACACTGTATGAAGGAATTACGTCAGTAGATTCAACCTCCACCTTCACCTCAGGAGAAAGGGCTATATCGAAAACGAAAGTGAAATCGTTGCCGGATTTCCACTCCACCTCACCCTGGTTCATGGATGTAAGAGGCTCACCGAGAGTATGAAGCTTATTGTCGGTGATATACTTGTCCACGCCGCTTGAGATAGACTGATTGACAGCCTCCACCAGGCACTGCTCACCATAGACTCTCTGAACCATTGACATAGGGACCATACCCTTCCTGAATCCTTTGAAATCGGCCTTGCGGCGGCAATCAGCAAGTTTCTTTCTTTCAGCCTCCGCGTAATCTGCTGCTTCAATCACGAGGGTGAGCTCGCGATTGAGCGAATCAATTTTCTTGTCTTGTACTTTCATAATAACACTTTATTTTGTTTTGTCTTTGTTGTCGTATGATATACGCTCGTGATGTATCTGGCCAAGGTAAGCCTTCAACTCCTCCTTGAGAATACCCAATTCCCTTATTGATATTTCCGCATCATCAAACTGCCCCTCATCACTCTTTCCTTTCACTATCGTATCGACGAAATCGGAACATACCTCCGGAGAATAATCCGGAAGAGTGCGGGAGCCCGCTTCAACACTGTCGCAAAGCATAAGGATAATCTGCTCCTTTGTCTCAGGCTTGCGGCCGGGATACGTAAAGGCTGAGACATTATCAGGATCTCCGCCTTCATTAAGATATTTGTTGTAGAAATACATCACCTTGCTTGTCCCGTGATGGGTCCTGATGAAGTCCACCACAAGATCAGGTATATTGTTTTTCTTTGCCAGTTCGACACCGTTGCTGACATGTCCTATGATATCGGCAGCGCTCTGTTCCGGAGCAAGCGCGGAGTGATATTTCCCACCGGATGCTGTCGGATGCAGGGATTCATTCTCCACAAAACACATAGGATTCGCCATCTTGCCTATGTCATGGTACAGGGCACCGGCACGGACCAGAACCGGATTCGCGCCTATGGCACGTGCCATTGTGTCAGCCATGTTCATGACCTGGAGCGAATGCTGGAAAGTACCGGGAGCCTTCTGCTCCAACTGCCGTATCACCGGATTGGCGGTATCGCACAGCTCCGCAAGTCTGGAGTTTGACACCAGATTGAACACCTTCTCGAACAGATATACGACCGGATAGCCCAGCCAGGCCAGGATTGATGCTACTGCAAGGAAAATATTGATGCGCAGGATACTGGCGGTTGCCATATCATTCATATGGAAGCCTGCATACGTAAGGCTGAGCACAAGGAATGTGATACCTACCACCACGACCTGCTTCCATCCCCTGCCGAAAAAATGGAACGCATATATTGCGACCACCCCGGCTACAGAGAACATGACGAACAGGAGCAGACCGTTGTGTGTGAATATCAGCAAAGGCATGAGGGATACCAGATAGACAGGGACGATCACCTTAGGCTTGACGAAAGCCTGAAGCAGCAGTGCAAACAATGTGAATGGCACCATGTACAGCAATTCCTCACGTATGCGGACCACTATCATTGCTGATACGGACGCAAGGAGGAAGATCATCAATATGTAATAGAACCTGTTGTCGCGGAATATTCCAGGGCTGGTGAACAGGATGGCAAAGAACAGCAGTGCCACTATCATCAATGAAAGGATGATATTTCCCAGCCAGAAAAGGAATTTGGATCCGGAGTATCCAAGGTTCGCTTCATATTCCTTCTTGTAGGAGTCGAGCATCTGGGCTATCTCCGCAGTGACAATCTCACCCTCGGAGATGATCAGCTGCCCGGCACTCACATAACCGGAAGTAGGAGACACCTGCGCCTTTGCCTCGGCATTTACAAGCTCTGTTGTCTGACGGTCATAAATCAGATTAGGTACGAGGAGATCGTACAGATTCTCAGCCCTGAACAGGGAGTCAAAGTTATTCCCAGGCACCTTTGCAGTGACATCGGCGAGGAGTTTCGCCCTGGCGTCGGAAACTTTGTACACCTCGGTGACAGGGTACTTCGCAGCACGCTTGTTTTTCTGTATATACAATACGTCGGACCTGTCGGAACGGGAGCTCTGCTTGACACCGTCATCGCTGACTATGCCCTTGTCATATATCTTCTTCATGACAGAGACCACCGTACTCTTGTGCGCACCGAGGGAAAGCCCCTCCACGGTCCTCATATTCTTGTTGACTATCTCATCGGACAGCCTGTAATACGGGATGACCGTTGACGAGGACTCACCAAGTTCATCGACAATCTCCTGCTCTGTCTTGAAGATAGGGAAATCAAACTGTGCATAAAGGGTCTCATGCGTCCACTCATTCCCCTTCTTGTAGTCATAACCGAACTTTGCCGTCCTCGGAAGGAAGAGAACGAGCACTGCCGCCGTGACCAACAGGGAAAAGAATATGCGGGCGTATGGTCTGTTCATGGTTTCTATTTGAACGGGCTGTCCTTTTCTTTTGAAACGTAACTGAATGTTATCCTGTCGCAAATGCGCGGGATGAGATTATGGCCCAGGACAGTGACTTTTCCGAGAGTGGTCAGAACTACCTGACGCTTGCGCTTCCATAGTCCCTTTGCAAGATAGTGCGCACATTCCTCGGCACTCATCAGCTTGTCCTCGTCAAGCGGGGTCTCCCCCTGCGCACTTCCGTCAGCCGTAAGCGCGGCATTCCTTACATTGGACGATGTATAACCCGGAGCGAAGACAAGGACATTAAGACCGTCCTTCATATGCTCGATACGTATCGTATCCAGGAATCCGCGGACTGCATATTTGGAAGCGCTGTATCCTGTCCGGGCCGGCAGGGCGGAGAAGCCGGCAATGGAAATCACGCCGACGAGCTGTCCCTTGCGTTCCAGAAGATACGGGAGGGCATATTTCGTGCAATTCACCGTGCCCCAGAAATTCACATCCATGAGAGCGTGGATAACCTTGAGGTCCAAGTCCTTGAACATCGCACGCATTGATATGCCGGCATTATTGACAAGTATGTCAATACCACCGAAGCGCGCCACCGCAGACTCGACAAGCGCCTTGCACTCCTCCTCGCTCGTCACATCGCACTTCACGCACAGCACCCTGTCCGCAGGGGCCACAGAAGGAGCCAGCGACTGCAATTTGTCCAGGGAACGGGCGGCCATCACAACCTTTGCTCCGAGGGCTCCGAATTGGCGCGCCGAAGCCAGTCCGATACCCGAACTGGCTCCAGTCACGATTATGACTTTATCCTTGAAATCCATTACTTGATGGTCATTTCCGCTATGTCGTCACCATCATAAAGCCCTGCGTCAAGCTTGGCCTTTATCTCCTTGAAAGCATTGAGCGTGTATTCGACATCCTCCATGGAATGGGCCGCGGTGGATACGATACGGAAGATGATCATACCCTTAGGGATCACCGGATAGATGACCATCGAGCAGAACACCTTGTAGTTCTCACGGAGGTCCTTGGCCATCTTGGTAGCCTGAGCGACACCGCCCTTGATATGTACAGGAGTCACGCATGCCTCCGCCTCACCGATGTCGAAGCCCTGCTCGCGGAAGCCCTGCTGGATGGCATGGGTGATCTGCCAGCATTTCTTGCGGAGTTCGTCACCTTCAGGAGAATCAATTATCTCCATACGTTTCATATTGCCTATTACGAGAGGCATAGGAAGCGACTTCGCGTACATCTGGCTGCGCATGTTGGCTCGCAGATAGTTGATGATGCTGTGAGGACCGGCGATGAAACCACCTATCGAAGCCATTGACTTGGCGAATGCACCGATATAGAGGTCGATGTCATCCATGCAGCCGAGCTGCTCGGACGTTCCGCGTCCATGCTCTCCGAGAAGGCCGAAGCCGTGGGCGTCGTCTATGAAAATGCGGAACTGATATTTCTTCTTGAGCGCCGCGATCTTGTCAAGGATACCCATAGCGCCGGTCATGCCGAACACGCCTTCGGTAATCAGCAGCACACCGCCGCCGTTCTCCTCGGCCACAGAGCATGCACGTGCAAGCACACGCTCGCAGTCTTCGATATTGTTGTGGCGGAATTTGTACTTCTCGCCTATGTGCAGACGTATTCCGTCAAGCAGGCAGGCATGGCATTCGGCATCGTACACGATGACGTCGTGACGAGCCGTAAGTGCATCGATAGCGGACACTATGCCCTGATAGCCGAAATTGAAGAGGAATGCATCCTCCTTCTTCTCGAACTTTGCAAAGGTCTGCTCGAGCTCCTCATGGTAGCGGGTATGACCGCTCATCATGCGGGCTCCCATAGGATAGGCAAGGCCCCACTTGGCGGCCGCTTCGGCATCCGCCTTGCGCACCTCCGGATGGTTTGCGAGTCCGAGATAGTTGTTGAGGCTCCAGTTGAGTACCGGAGTGCCGTTGAATGTCATATGCGGGCCGAGTTCCCCCTCGAGACGTGGATACATGTAATATCCGAAACCTTGCTCGAAATACTGTCCGATCGGACCGCCGCTGTCGCGGTTTATTCTGTCAAAAATGTCCAGCATGATATTGTGGTTTTAGTATGTTTATGCATCAATGTTTGCGTAATGCGCGTTCTCCTCTATGAACTGGCGGCGTGGCGGCACGTCATCGCCCATAAGCATTGAGAATGTACGCTCGGCCTGGGCTGCGTTGTCGATCGTTATCTGACGGAGGCGCCTCTTGTCCGGATCCATGGTGGTGTCCCACAGCTGGTCGTCGGACATTTCTCCAAGACCTTTGTAGCGCTGTATGTTGTAGCCCTTGTCAGATCCCTTGCCGAGCTTGAGCGCAGCTTCCTCACGCTGCTCCTCGGTCCAGCAGTATATCTCCTCCTTGCCCTTCCAGACCTTGTAGAGAGGAGGCGTGGCAAGATACACATATCCGTTCTTGATGAGGTCGAACATATAGCGGAAGAAGAATGTAAGGATAAGGCAGGCGATATGCGAACCGTCGACATCGGCATCGGTCATGATGATGACCTTGTGGTAGCGGAGCTTGGTGAGATCCATATGCTTCTCCCCGCTCTCATCCTCCTGCGCCACAGTCACGCCGAGCGCGGTATAGATATTCTGTATTTCCTGGCTGTCGAAAGCACGGTCGACAGCCGCCTTCTCGACATTGAGGATCTTACCGCGGAGCGGAAGGATGGCCTGAGTCTTACGGTCACGGCCCTGCTTTGCCGTACCGCCTGCGGAATCACCCTCGACAAGGAAGAGCTCGCATTTCTCAGGATTGCGCTCGGAGCAGTCGGCGAGTTTGCCAGGCATTCCCACGCCCCCGAGAGGGCTCTTGCGCTGGATGTTCTCACGGGCCTTGCGGGCTGCAGTACGCGCCGTAGCGGCAAGTATGATCTTCTCAACTATGATACGGCCGATCTTGGGATTCTCCTCCAGGAAATTGTCCATGGCCGCAGAAGTGGCCTGCGACACGGCAGACGTGACCTCGGTATTTCCAAGTTTCGTCTTGGTCTGTCCTTCGAACTGCGGCTCGGCGACCTTTACGGACACGACTGCGGTAAGACCTTCGAGGAAATCGCCCTGCTTGAGATCGTCACCCTTGTACTTCTCGAGCATCTTGTTACGGTCAGCGTAGTTCTTGAGAGACCTGGTAAGTCCCATCTTGAAACCCTGCAGATGGGTGCCACCCTCTATGGTGTTGATGTTGTTGACATAGGAATATATCTTCTCGGAATAGCCCGTATTGTACTGCAGGGCTATGTCGATAGGGATGATCTTGTCGGAATTGACACACACAGGCTCCGGATTCACCTTCTCGGCACCGGCATCGAGATACTCGATAAACTCGCTGAGGCCTTTCTGCGAATAGAACTCCTCGCTCCTGTAGATCTGCATGCCTGTGGCATGTGACTCACCGGTCACCTCATCCTTCACGAACTCGTCGACAAGTTCACGCTCATCGACAAGTGTGATGTGTATCCCCTTATTGAGGAATGACAGTTCGCGCAGACGGGCTGCGAGAGTGTCATACTTGTAGATTATCGTCTGGGTAAAGATGGTTGCGACCGGATGGAATGTGATGATGGTTCCGTGGTCCGTGCATTCTCCTGTGACCTCGACCGGTCCGAGCGGCTTGCCCTGCGAATACTTCTGGACGAATATCTTCCCTTCACGGTGGATTTCGGCGACCAGAAGGTCGGAAAGGGCGTTCACGCAGGAGACGCCGACACCGTGGAGACCACCTGACACCTTGTAACTGTTCTTGCTGAACTTTCCTCCCGCATGAAGGACCGTAAGGACGACTTCTAGGGCTGAACGGTGCTCCTTCTCATGCATGCCGGTAGGGATACCGCGTCCGTTGTCGGTGACCTTGATGGAGTTGTCCGGAAGAATCCTCACTTCGATGGTGTCGCAGAACCCGCCCATCGCCTCATCTATACTGTTGTCCACGACCTCGTATACCAGGTGATGGAGTCCCCTCTCGGAAATGTCACCGATATACATCGAAGGGCGCTTGCGGACTGCTTCAAGCCCTTCGAGCACCTGGATACTGTTTGCGGAATACTGCTCCTCCGCCTTCATCATCTCTTGCTGTTCAATCATCTTTTATATGAAATATAAATATCTTTCAAAGATACGAAAAATATTACAAATTAAGAGTAATACCGGCCGTAATATACGGGTCTTTCTCGGCTACCATCGGCACTCTCCATATCTCCTGGCCAAGAAGGTTCCCCGCATCGGCCCATATGCCGAAACGCGAGCTGACCTTGAATTCGAGGCTGACCCCGAGATTGACGAATGCAGGAAGCGCCGTTTCAACCTCCTTGAACACACCGTCCCTTGCAGTCTGCCCCTCAGCCCACACGCCGGCAAAGATACGCTTGTTCCAATTGTATGTCATGCGGAAATCCCCGCTGAACTTAGGGTCCAGAAATACCTCGGCCGGCTCCTCCATCACGGATTTCGCCGCACGGAAATTACCGTCGGCCTCGAAGCGCTCGCTCTTCCATGACAGGCATCCGTCAATGTACGCAAGGGAGACGCAGGCGTCATTGAAACCCGTCAGGGCCTCGACAGGCCTGCTTGCCCAATACCTCCATCCACCCTGCAGTCCGAACTGGAAATGGTGGCCGGCACTGCCATTCATACCAGCAAAGACATTCAGCCTTTCCCGGGTCACGGACGGTATGCACATCGCAGCATCTGCACGATGGAATGAAGACCTGAGGGAGAAATAATCGTTCAGCGACTGTCCGCCCTTGGCTCCGGCATACAGCGTAAGCGCTCCGTCCAGAACGGCTCCGGAAATACGGACATCAGGAGAAATGGACAAGCGGTCGGAATAGTCCACACGCGCACCGGCCCTTATATTGGCACTGCCGAAGGTGAAGTCATAATGAGGGATCGCACTGACTACCAGGACTCTCTTTGAAAGTTCCAGCCCGGTCACGTCCATCTCCATCATCTCGCCGGACACATTGAAGTCCAGCATGATCCTGGCCGCACCTTTCCCCTGGCCGATGGAGCCGCCGAACGACCCGGACTCTTCCGTCAGACCGTCAATTCCGGTCCCGCCGGAAGTCGTGAAACGCCCGGTGGCATCGAGCCTGTAAAACAGCGGCTGACCGTCGTTCGAACCTATATTGCCGGAAACGGACACGGAATGTGTACTGTTGTCCGCCTTGACCACATTATCGCCGGTCCCTATGAAATCATAGGCAGCGCCCAGCCTGGCGGAGAACTTCTTCTGCATCCACCTTGACTCCACACCGAAACAGTCAGAGAAATCATAACCGGTGAAAATATCCGTTCCATATGGGGCAAACTCATGCCCGCGATATCGTCCGTACAGCCCGCCACCCACATTATACACACTTACCGCCACATTCTCCTTGACAACAGGAGCGGCGGTGAAATCAAGGACAGGGCGTATTGCATATCCCGCACCGGCCTTGAGATAGAACTTGCGTCCCTCATAGAGAGATGCTTCCGGCTGCACGTGAATATGATACGGGGAAAACTCATATGCGCCCTTATATGGCGTATCGAACACGGAATAATCGAACTTATAATCGAAATGCAGGAGCGAATCCGGGACGGACATCCCGACCCCGCTCTTCTGCAAGCCCGAAAGCTGGGAGACGTAATCGTTCTCGACCTGTACGGTCTGATTGACGCTCTGTGCGAAAGCAACGGCGGCGACAAGCATAGCCGCAAATACTGTTATCGTCTTTTTCATAATCATCTGTTCATAAGGATTGCCAGACGCTCAAGTCTCATATTGACATTGTCAAGCACGTCATCGGTCGCGGATGACGGGGTGTATCCGTCACGCACGCTCTCGAACGTAGCCTTGGCCTGAGTATAATTGGCGCGCTCCGCGAAGGAGTCGCCAAGGGTGATGAAAGCCTTGGCAAGCCAGTATGACTGGTTGCCCGCCTTCCCGGCGAAATCATAGACCATACCTTCCACTGCATCGAACTTGCCCTTGTCCTCTGTATCCTGGATGAGCATCCATGAGGCTTCGGCACCCTCATCGGTGGACGGCTCGGCGGCGAGACGGGAGAAAATGGACATGGCCTCATCACGGCGCGAAGTCGCCATATAGGATTTGGCAGTCACATAGTCCGCCTCCCTGCGGAGATTGTCGTCAGGCTTGTTCTCCTTCACCACATCAGCGGCAGCGATGGCCATGTCATAATCCTTCGCCCTGTATGCGGAGCGCATCATGCCGGTACGGGCAACCGTCCTGTTATCCTCCAGGCGGGCCGAATTGAGCAGGGCCGAATAGCCTGCAAAGGCATCCTTGTAACGCTCCAGACCATATGAAAGCTCAGCATATCCGCGACGCGCGAGTTCGGAGAAAGAATCCCCGTCCCCCGCGGCGGTTGCAGCCTTGGCATAGTTCTCAACAGCCTTCTCCTTGTCTCCTATCTCCTTATAGGCCTCGGCAAGGTAGAAATGCGCCTTGGTGACACTTGTCCCCTCCGGATAACTCTGAAGGTATTTGGCGGCAGTCGTCACGACCTGCTGATAGTTACCGGCAAGATACGCCTGCTCTACCGCACCGAAATACATCTGGTCCTTCTCCGCATCGGTCTTCCCGGAATTGAGGGAGTTCTCCTCGATATACTCCAGATACTTGTCGGACTGCTTGCGTGTCGTATAGATCGACTCTATGGCAAGCAGGGCATCCTCGGCATATTCGCTGCCAGGGAGCACCTTGACCACCTGCTTGTAGCAGTCGAGCGCCTTGTCATATTCCTTCGCGTTCCTGTTGACCATACCGAGTCCTATGAGAGCCTTGGCCACATAAGTGTCGTCCCCAGTCTTGTCACGCAGTTCATCGAACACCCGGATGGCCTCGGAATTGTTCTTCTGGTCCATATAGGCGCGGCCGAGTTCGTACAGGCCCTCATCATAATATGCGGCCGTCGGAGAGGCTTCCTCGACTTTCTTCAAAGCGGCCACCTTCTTCTTCTTGTCGCCTGACAGACCGTATGCAAGGCCCTGCCTGTAATACGGATACACATTGTCGGCACTGCCGAATTCGTCGATCACCTTCTGATAGGAAGCGACCGCTTCCTTGAACTGGCGGCGCACGAAATCGCAATCCGCCCTGCGGAGCATTGCATCCTCCCTGCAAAGCTTGTCACCGCTCCTGATATAGCTGTCGAACCACCTTGCGGCAGAATCATAATCCTTGTCCTGCAGATAGCTGTAGCCGGCATTGTATGCGAGTATCTTTCCCTCGACAAGCCCCTGGAGGGCAGAGCCGTTATACAGATCCGCGAAAGTCCGGCCGGCCTCCTCGAAATTGTCCGTCCTGTAATATGACTCGGCAAGCCAGTAACGGGACAGCTGATTGAACCTGTCAGTCTTTGGAAGATAATATGAAGTGGCCCTGAGGAACGGTATGGCATCCTTCCATGAGCCATTGGATACAAGTTGCTCCGCGCGGAGGTAATTGGCCTTCACGTAATTGTTCCTCATATCACCGTCGAGCTCCTCTATGTTGTCATAAGCCTCTACGGCAGAAGCATAATCCCTGTCCACAAGTGCGGCAAGAGCCATATATCCATATATCTGCTCTCCGCGCTCCTTGGTTGAATATTCCTTGATGTAGCGGGCGAATCCGCCTGTGTCCTTATTGAGGTCGAAAGCCAGTTTCGCATAATTGAACAATGCGTCTTCCGTAATCTCAGGATCATGGGTGACATTGGAAGCATCCCTGAAAGCCTCCATGGCAGCGACCTTGTTGCGGGTGCGCACATAGGCGTTACCAAGCTGGTAGTTCGCGATCTGTCCGAGGGAGTCTATCCTCTGAGGCATCTTGCTGAAACTCTCGATGGCACCCTCATAATCCTCTACGGCATAGAGCACGGATCCGGCATAGAAAAGGTCGGAGCGTGTCATGTCCGTCGTATATGATGACTCGAAATACTGTCTGGCCAGATCGTTCTCCCCCTTCACCAGATAGGACTCGGAAATGATGCGCGCAAGTCTCTCCTTGCGCTCCTGCGGGACAGAATCGAAAATCCTCACACCCTCGGAGACGACATAGTCGTAGTTCTTCATATTGAACTCGGAGTCCACCAGGTAGAAATCGCACAGGTCGGAGAAGCGCGGATCAGTTTGCGCCGCCTTGAACCACTTGACAGCCTCCGGGAAGTTCTTGTTGTTGTAGTTCATGATACCGTTGAGGTACCTGGCGGGAGCCGAGAAGGTGGTGAGGCTCATGGCATCGACGCGGGTGAACTGGTTGATGGCCTCAGGATATTCCCCCATAGAGAAGGAGCAGTAACCCTTCTTGAATACGTATTCCGCCCTGTTCTCCGGAGATACCGTATGTTCGGGAACCCTTGCCAGCTCCCTCGCTGCATCAGGATAATTGTCCTGGTCGAAAAGACGCAGGGCGTACTCATAATGCATCCTCGCGGTCAGGCTTGATGCAGGATACTTCCTGTCATAAGCGGCGATCATTGCCGGATAATCATCCGTACGCATCTTCAGAGCGCACAGAACCGAATACCCTTCGCTGAGCGGATCATCGCTGAGTGATTCGAAGATGGTCCTGGCACGCTCATACATGCCATTGTCAAACAATTCAAGAGCACGCCTGTAGGACTTGGCACGGTTATCCGCGGAAGCCGTGAAAGCGGAAGTCATGAGCATGGCCGACAGAAAAACGGCCAGTAATGATTTAACCCTCATATGAAATCAGTTTATAACTTACAAATTTACTCATTTTTGCGTTATATTTGCAGAAATTCAGTCACAAATTATGGAAGTTGAACAGCAAAAAGCGAGCCCGGTCATATCATTTTCCAACGCAGACATCCTCAACGGCGAGACAACAGTGGTCTATGGCCTCAACATGGAGGTTTTTCCAAAGGAAAAAGTTTACATCGTCGGCAAGGTCGGAACAGGAAAGACTTCCATAATCCGCACTATGACGGCAGAGAATCCGCTGCGGAACGGCTCCGGGTCCGTCTGCGGATTCGACCTCAGGACGATAAAGAAAAAGGACATCCCGTTCCTGCGCAGGAGCATAGGCACCGTATTCCAGGATTTCCAGCTGCTGATGGACAGAAGCGTGTATGACAACCTTGAATTCGTTCTGAAAGCCACCGGCGGGAAGGACAGGAAAGCTATGCAGACCCGGATCAACGAGATCCTGGAGGGCGTAGGCATGATAACCAAAGCCCACAAGATGCCTCATCAGCTGTCAGGAGGTGAGCAGCAGCGCATCGCCATCGCAAGGGCCGTGCTCAACCACCCCCACCTCATCCTCGCCGACGAGCCGACCGGCAATCTTGACGACGAGACTGCGGAAGGCATCCTCAATCTGCTGTCAAAGATCAACGAGAACCACAACACCGCCATAGTGATGGTGACCCACAACAGGAACATATGCGAGCGCTATCCCGGCCGCATATTCGAGACATCGGCGGAAGGATGCAGGGAGATATGACGAAAAGACAGCGATTCGAAGCGATTCTTGAATATTTCAAGAAAAACGTACCGGCCGCGCAGACCGAACTGGAATACAGAAGCCCCTACGAGCTGATTGTCGCCGTCATACTGTCGGCACAATGCACCGACAAGAGAGTGAACCTCACCACTCCGGCACTGTTCACCGCATATCCGACCGTGCAGGATCTGGCCTCAGCCCGGACGGAGGATGTCCTGAAACTCATATCCAGCATATCCTACCCCAACAGCAAGGCCGTCCATCTCGTGGAGATGGCAAGGAAGGTCGTCACGGACTTCAACGGAGACATCCCTGATGACATAGATTCGCTGATGACCTTGCAGGGAGTCGGCAGGAAGACGGCCAACGTGGTCGCCTCAGTGATCTACAACAAACCTGTAATCGCCGTGGACACGCACGTATTCCGTGTCTCCCACCGTCTGGGACTGTCCGACGGCAAGACCCCGCGCGCCGTAGAACTGGAACTGGAAAAACATATCCCGGAATATCTGAGACCGCGAGCCCACCACTGGCTGATCCTTCACGGAAGATACATATGCACTGCCCTCAGGCCAAAATGCAAGGACTGCCCTCTGACAGGCTTGTGCGCCCATCCGGAGAGCAGACCATAGACTTCGGGACCTGCCTAGCAGAACTGCTTCTTCAGCGCCTCTATCTTGGCATCGGCATCATCGCCCTTCGCTCCGAAATAGAACTTGATCTTAGGCTCCGTACCTGAAGGGCGCACGGACACGACATCTCCCGCCTCGTCGAAGAACTGGAGGACATTGGATTTCGGCTGACCGGTCTTTTCAGGCTCAAGATAGTCCACGACCTTGCAGACAGGGCTTCCACACATTTCCTTCGGAGCATCAGCACGGAGATCGGCCATCATCTGCTGTATCTCCTGCGCTCCCGAAATGCCTTTGCGGACAACGGACACAAGGCCCTCCTTGCGGTAGCCGTATTCAGAATACACTTTCTGCATCAGCTGATACAGAGTGAGCCCCTGATCTGCAGCCCATGCGGCACACTCGGCTATCATCATGCAGCTGACCTGAGCATCCTTGTCACGCACGAACTCTCCGACATTGAAGCCGTAACTCTCCTCGCCGCCGCATATGAACTCACCGCCGAGGGCTTCCTGACGCTTGACAACTTCAGCGATGTACTTGAATCCGGTAAGGACATTATAAACAGGCACATTGAAACTCCTGCATATATCCGTTATGAGTTCCGTGGTCACGATGGTCTTCACGACATATCCGCCGTTTCCAAGCTTGCCGAGCTCCTTCCACCTGTTGAGGATATAGTAAGTAAGCAGAGATGCAGTCTGATTACCGTTGAAAAGCACCATTTTCCCTTCATTGTCCCTCACGGCTATACCCATGCGGTCGGCGTCCGGATCCGTAGCGAGGACCAGGTCGGCACCGGTGGCATCCGCCTTAGCGAGGGCCATTTCCAAGGCGGAATGCTCCTCCGGATTCGGAGAAATCACCGTCGGGAAATCACCGTCGGATATATCCTGCTCCGGCACATGGATCACATTCCTGAATCCCTTGCGGGAAAGTATCTCGGGCACGAGACGCACCCCGCATCCATGGAGAGGGGTATAAACTATCTTGAGATCGGAATGGCGCCCGCATGCTTCAGGGCTGAGCGAAAGGCTGATAAGGTCGGAAAGATATCTTTCGTCAACATCCCTGCCCATAAGTTCGATCTCTCCGCAACGGACACCCGACTTGAACTTGACCATCGAAGGGTCCGTTATCTTTGCGACCTCGGCGACTATCTCCTTGTCCACAGGGGAAGTAACCTGTCCGCCATCGCTCCAGCTGACCTTGTAGCCATTGTACTCCTTCGGATTATGGGAGGCGGTTATCATCACCCCCGCCACGGCTCCTTTAAGACGGACGGCATAACTCATCTCCGGAGTAGGACGTATATTGTCGAAGATGAAAACATGTATGCCATTGGCCGACAGCACATCAGCCGTTATCTTGGCGAATTCCTTGCTGTTGTTGCGGGAATCGTAGGAGATACATACCTTGAGGTCGTCCCCTTCGCAATGGCTCAGTATATAGTTCGCAAGTCCCTGGGTGGCCATGCCGACAGTATATTTGTTCATCCTGTTGGTTCCCACGCCCATTATCCCCCTGAGACCACCGGTACCGAATTCAAGGTTCTTGTAGAACGCATCCTCGAAACCGGCAGGGTCCGTATTGCGCAATTCCAGCACCTTCATCCTTGTCTCCTGGTCAAAATCGCCTTCAAGCCAGGACTTCGCTTTGATCTCAAAATCTTTCATATGTATTATTATCTGTTTCAGTTCATCTTCAAAAATACAAAAATTATGGATTAGTTGTTATCTTTGAAAGTCAAAAAATCCCTATTATTCCATAATGAAAAGGAGTTTTGCCGACATACTCTCGGACATGTCCGACGACCGCGGAAAGAAATTCGCCGCCAAACTTCCTTCATGGGCGGCGGCGGGATGCCGCATCCCGTCCGGGCTGTCCCTCGAACAGTGTTCCTCCGAAGCGACGGCATCATACAAGGCCGGCCTCGTGGGAACGGCAGGCAGACTTGCAGACCTGACCGGAGGCATGGGCGTGGACAGCTCGGCTTTCAGCAGGATATGCGGAGAAGTTTTCTATTACGAACGGGAACCGGCACTTGCAGAAGCGGCGGAGGACAACTTTGCCAGACTCGGCATCACCAACATCCATGTCTGCAATGCCGAGATCGACGCCGGCACCATCCTCCCGGAATGCGACTGGATATATCTTGACCCGGCAAGACGGGCCGCCGACGGCACGGGCAGGAAAGTATTCCTGCTGGAAGACTGCTCTCCGAACATCCTCGAACTTCTGCCCTCCTTACTTGCAAAGGCTCCGCGCATCATGGTCAAACTGTCTCCTATGGCAGATATCACCATGCTTGCCGAGAGACTGCCCGGAATCAGGGACATACATGTCGTAGGCCTCAACGGAGAAGTCAAGGAGCTGCTCTGCATCATAGGACGGGGGCCCGGAGCCCCTCTGCAGATCACAGCGGTGGATCCGGGAAGCGGCATTCCGGCGATAGTATTCACAAGGGAGGAAGAGAACTCGGCCCGGATGCTCCTGTCTTCCATCCCGGAGGCAGGGCAGATCATCTTCGAGCCTTCACCTGTCATATCCAAGGCCGGATGTTTCCGCATTCTCTGCGGGCGTCATGGAATGAGGAAACTGGACCGTTTCACCCATCTTTACGTCTGCGACGGCATATGCACTGAGGTTCCGGGCAGGTATTTCGAGGTGCTCGAAACCGATCCGTTATGCAAGGCCGCGCTCAAGGACCTTGCCGCAAGATTTCCGGGTGCCGATGTGACGGCACGCAACATACCTATGGACAGCGAAGAATTGAAGAAACGGCTTAAAAGCACGAAAAAGCCGGCAGCACAAGCCGCCGGCATCCATATTTTCGGTATCACAGCCTCAGGAGAGAAAACGCTTCTCGTCACCCGGAGGATGGGACAATCACTCTGACAAAAGTTTCCGCGTCCAGAAGTCCTCTGCCGCAGCCTGGTCATGCTCATGCTGGGCACCGCGATAGCCATGCATCCCGTCAGGATAAATCATCAGTTCGAACTGGATTCCGGCGCGCTGGAGCGCATCGATGAGCTGGAGAGTGTTCTGGAAATGGACATTGTCATCCCCGGTACCATGTGTAAGACGTAGTGAACCCGGCTTGTATGAAGACGACACACCATCCGGCACATGACTTATCACGGACGCTCTCTTATATCCGTCCGGATTGGCTTCCGGGGTGTTCATGAATCTCTCGGTATAGTGGGAATCATACAGGGTCCAGTCATACACTCCGCCACCGGCGATACCGCAACTGAAATATTCCGGATAACGGAGCACCAGCATAGCGGTGGTGGTCCCGCCGAATGAGAACCCCTCGACACCTATCCTGTCAGACTTCACATATTGCTTTGACTGCATGTGCTTAGCCCAGGCCACATAGTCGTCAAGTTCGGCGACAGTCATCTGCTCAAAAGCCTGATCGGTACCCCAACGTCCGTTTTCACCGGAAGAACGCGGATCCACCTTCATGTAAATGATACCATGCTCATAGCACCATTTCAAAGTAGCGCCGGTCCCTGACCACCTGTCACGGACTACGGGAGTGCCGGGGCCTCCGTACACTTCCATCAGGACAGGATAGGCGTTGGCATAGGACTTATTGAATCCCTTAGGATAATATATCATTCCATAGAGGTCAAAGCCCTCGTTGGTTATATGCTCTATTTCAGGAACAGGAGTATTGGAAAGGTCCTTGCCGATGGAGTCGTCCTTAAGCAGCACCGCCGCAGAGGAGAATGGCTGATATGCGCTGCAACGCATGATCTTCTCAGGCTGGGACGAGGTGGACATCGACACGGTGAAAGACTTGCCGTCCTCGGCAAACTCCACCTTGGAAGCGTAGAAATCAGGATCCGTAAGCGTATATACCTTTCCCTTCTTGTCAATACGGTATACCGCATCATGCAGGCGGGAGTCACGCTTTGCGGAGAACCAGATGTCCCCTGTTTTCTCATCGATCCTGAGTATTGCCATGTCCCAGTTCTTGCCATCGGTGATTGCACGGAATTTGGAGCCGTCATAACTGAGATAATACAGCTGCTCCCAACCTGTTTCGAAATTACGCACCATATACAGACCGTCCTTGCCGAATTTCATTCCCTCGATCCAGTCTATCCAGGTAGGATAATGCTCGGTGTATATAAGCTGGCTTTCTCCGGTATCCGGATTCACCCTGTAGAGACCCAGCTGGTTCTGGCGCCTCGGCTCCCGTGATACGAAGAAATTGCGTGAATCGGCACCCCAGAATGGAATTCCGAAATACTGATCGCCGAATTCGAAATCAGCCCATGTTATCTGAGCTTTGGAAAGAGGTGAAATCACTGCCGGGACGGCTATTATACCGACACGGACTTCAGGATTGCTCTCACCCGCCTTCGGGTATCTGGTCCTGTTGAGACTTCCGTCCTGGCCGAAAGGCGAATAGATGGGGAACATCGGGACATCGGTATTGTCGAAGCGGTAGAATCCTATCTTCCTTGAATCAGGGCTCCACCAGAACGCCCTGTACCGTGAAGGACGGCCGAATATCTCCTCATAGTACACCCATGAGGCATAGCCGTTCAGGATCAGGTCACTGCCGTCAAATGTAAGACGGGTCTCATCCCCGGTACGTACCGATCTCACCCAGAGGTCGTTATCCCTCGTGAAAGCCTCCATCGTGCCATCAGGGGACTTGGTGACATTCTTGTCTTCGGCATAGGCGACGGAGCACATGAGGACCGCCACCAGCAAACATAATTTCTTCATCATATAAAAAATCTGTCGTTAAAATTCACCAGATACACTTTTTCCACCGCCCTCGTAAAGGCGGTATAAAGCCATTTCAAGTCATCGAGCGTCTGCTCGTCCTGCCAGAAAGGACAGTCTATGAAAACACAACGCCATTGTCCGCCCTGTGATTTATGACAAGTGACAGCCTCGGCATACTTGAGCTGCAAGGCATTGAAATACTTGTCCTCACGGACCGCCTCCCATATCTTCTTCCTGCCCCCGCGGTCGGCATAATCCGCCGAAACCCCGGCATACAGGGCATTCTGCTGATCATAAGTGAGGGCCGCCGACTCGGATTCGAGGGTATCCAGGCACACCTTGGCCTTGACCTGGACATCATCATAATCGGGAAATGTCAGCACGGCATCGGCGAAATGAAGCCCGTACCTGTCTTCGAAGTTGCTTATCTTCACCAGCTTGGCCGTATCGCCATTTGCAATGTAGTCCATACCGGGGACATCCTCGAGAAACTGGTAGCAGTTCTTCACTATCATGAGCCTATCATCGCGCACGAGGCTTTCCTCCTTGAACTGCACGGTACCCCGGATGCCGAGATTGTATCTTATCGCCCTTTTGTTGGAGCGGCAGAGCACGATGCATTCGTCCTCCCCGTATTCTCCGTATGCGTCCGAAAGCGTTTCAATCAGTTCGGCGCCGCCCACCCTGACGACATCGTCATCCGTCTCAAGATGAAGCCTATCGAAAGTCTCATCCCCATATGAAGATGCTATTATCTCCCGAAGCGCCGTGGCGTTGCGCAATATCCCCGATTCCGCGGCCTGACGCACCACGGTGGTAAGTTCCGAATAACGCACTCCCCCGAACCCGTCCATGTAATCGGCGGACAGCGCCGGGGATGCATCAAGTCCGACAGGAGGAAGCTGCGCAGCGTCCCCTATGAGGATCATACGGCAATCGTCACCGCTGCGGACGAAATTCACGAGGTCTTCAAGAAGGTTGCCTGTCCCGAACGCCGTCGACCCCGTCGCAGCGGAACTGTCAATCCCGATAAGGGACACCTCGTCCACCACGAAAAGCGTGGATTTCAACTTGTTCGGCGAAAGCGAAAACTGCCCCAGACCGTCGTTCCCGACGGATTTCTGCCTGTATATATGCTTGTGAATGGTATAAGCCGGACGACTGCATATGCCGGACAGCACCTTTGCCGCACGTCCGGTAGGAGCCAGCAGCACGGATTTCGTACCAGTCTCGCGCAAAGCCGACACTACGGCCGCCACCGCGGTAGTCTTGCCCGTCCCGGCATATCCGTTCACTACAAGAATGTCGGAGTCGTCGCATGTGACAAATGACGCGACATCCCGGAAAAGGCCGTCCTGACATGGTGTCGGCTCAGCCTTGAACTTCTTTATGAACTGCGAATAGAGGAAATCGGCACGGTCCATCATCTTCTCTTTCCCCCGTCAAAGAACATGGCCACGACGGCAATCACAGGATAAATTTCCACACGGCCCAGGAACATCTCGAACGTATAGAGGAACTTTCCGGCGATCGGGATGCCGTTGAAATTCCCCATCATGCCCAGTTCCTCGATGGCCGGACCGACATTGCTCAGAGAGGAAAGGCTGGCGGCAAACGAACTGTGGGCATTGACGCCGATCGCAAGGCTCAGTATCATTGAAATACCGAGTATTATGAAGAACAGTGCGACATATATCAGCTGAGGCAGCACCTCGGTGATAAGCAGTATCCGCTTGCCCAGCTTGACCTCATTGATCGAAGAAGGATGCAGGATCCTGCCCAACTGCACGCCTATAGCCTTGAAAAGCACAAGCACACGGTCAACCTTGATTCCACCCGTTGTCGATCCCGCACAGCCGCACATCACCGCCGTGAACATAAGCAGGAAATTCGGAAGCACCGGCCAGCTGGCATTGTCAGCGATAGCAAAACCCGTGGTGGAGGCCACGCTTATCGTCTGGAAGAATCCGGTCCACATTGCATTGCCAAGGCTGTCCACAGTTCCCGTCACCCTCAGGTTGAAGCCCACCACCAGGGAGAACAGCAGCAGGGAGATGAGGTACATCTTGAGGACAGGATTGTTCAAAGGCTTGAGCGAGCGGTTGATCACTGACAGGTAGATGAGGCCGAAATGCACCGATGCCAGCACCATATAGACCATGGTGATCAACTCTATCCATCTGGATCCGAACGATGCGATCGAAAGGTTGCGGGTACTGAATCCGCCTGCGGCGCATACGCTCATGGCATGGCATATGGCATCGAAGGCAGGCATGCCCGCTATCACATAAAGCACGAAAGCAGAGATGCATAGTCCCAGATAGACATAAGCAAAGATATAGACCGTCTTGTTGGATCTGGTGGAATAATTGCCCTTCGACAGGGAGGAGAGTTCCATATTCGTCAGCCTCATGCGTATAGGACTGGCTGTAGGAATGATCAGCAGCAGGAACACCACTACTCCCAAACCTCCGATGAAATGGGTTGCGCTGCGCCAGAACAGCAGGCTGTCCGGAAGGGCTTCTATATCCTCAAGTATCGTCGCTCCGGTCGTGGTGAATCCGGACACGCTCTCGAACCACGCGTTCTGAATGGTAAAGGGACCGCCCCACAAGGCATACGGAAGCATTCCGAACACAAAAGAAAGCACCCAGGAAAGGACTATGATGACATATCCTTCCTTCAACGATATGGCCGATGTGCCGCGGACGAAGATGAATGGGAAAATACCTGAAATGAATGTGATCAGGAAGGAGATGCTGAGTGCGGCAAGGGCACTGTCGTTGCCATTCAGCATGGACACTATCACGGATATCAGCATGAAGAGCGCGCTGACCAGCAGCGCGTACCCAACATTCCTGCTTATGGTCCGCCAGTTCATATTTTATCCGCTTCCTTCCTTTCGGATTTCAGAGCCCTTACCCGTTCACGGAGCTGTCTGTTCTCCCCTGTCAGTTCCAGGATGCTGTCGTTGAGCTGGTGCAACTGATCATCACCTTCAAACTGATAACTGTATTTCTTGTCATTGGAACGGTAGGCCCGCAGTTCCTCCAGCATCTTGCCGAGAGGATTGACATAATATCCCAGGATGAACAGAAGAAGGAGGATGAGCAGGAAAAGCGCCACTCCGACAGCGACTATGCCCGGAATGATGCTCCTGTAGAAGCCCCTCTCGAATGTGGCCGAATTCTTCTGGAGATCCCCGTATATCGCATTCGTAAGACGGTTGATATCATTGTGGAGACGTTCGAAACGAGGCTGCAGCCTTTCGAAGAACCATGAACGCGAATCTATGAAATCGGATTGCAGGACATCTTCCAGTTCGTATGAGGTGAGCATATATGCCGAATAGGCATACATCACCGAGTCCGCCATCGGACGCACCGAATTGCCCGCACCCATTCTCCGCAGGGAATCGCACTGTGACTTGAAATAGGCGTTGTCGAACTCCGGAATGGAGGACGATGTGCCGTCGCCTATGGTGGCAAGGATGTCCAGATTATATCTGTTGCTCATGTCAGCCAGACGGTTGACGACATTTATACTGTTGATATCCTCGGCGATGAGATCGGTCACATAATGCTTCATGCGGGTGAACTCCATCAATGAAATAATACAGGAGATCAGCAGCACGGCACCGATGAGAAGGGTACTCGTGACAAGTTTGCCCTTCATGGAAAGGCGCACCCCCGTCATCTTCTTTATCGATTTTTCGGCCGACATTTTTAAATTTTTTTCAAAAGATTCACAAATATAACATTTAAATATGTATTTTTGTATTATGAACAATACATTCCTGAATGACACTACAAGCAAAAATGCGACCATCAAGCGGGAAATACTGCGTCTGTGCATCAACAACAACAGTTTCAGCATAGCAGATTTCAGCAAGAGGCTCAGCATAAGCGTGCCGACCATAACGAAACTTATCGGAGAACTTATTTCCGACGGTTTCCTTCAGGATGAAGGGAAGGTTGGGACGTCCGGAGGACGCAGGCCGAGTGTATATGGTCTCAACCCATTGGCAGGCTATTTCGTCGGTGTGGATGTGGCAAGGCATCATTTCCACATTGCTGTATGTGACTTCAAGGGAGAGATGACCGGTTTCATACAGGATATCGAGTTTGTCCTCGAGGCCAGCAAGGAGTCATTCCGGGAGATGTGCCGCATGGTCAAGGACCAGATAACCAGGAACGGGATTCCCTGGATCAAGGTCCTCGGCGTGGGCGTGAGCCTTTCAGGAAGGGTCAACCCTGAGAAAGGCTACAGCCTGAGTTATTTCGTAAGCGACGACATCCCTCTCAAAGATATCTTCGAAAGCGAGTTCAACGTCCCTGTCAGCATCGAGAACGACTCACGCGCAATGACATACGGAGAATTCATGACCCTCGGCAGCAAGGCGGATGCCAACATGGTATGCATCAATCTCAGCTGGGGGCTCGGCATGGGCATGATACTCGATGGAGAACTGTACTACGGCAAGTCAGGCTTCTCGGGTGAGATAGGACACTTCCCCCTCCTCAACAATGACATCATATGCCGCTGCGGAAAAGTCGGATGTCTTGAGACAGGCGCATCGGGTTCCGCACTGCACCGGATGATACTTGAGAAACTGCAGTCAGGCAGGAAGTCATCCCTTACCGATTCTTTCGAGAAGAAAGGCGATATCGAGCTTGACGAGATTCTCCAGGCCATCAACGAAGAAGACGTGCTTGCTATCGAAGGGATAGGCAGGATAGGCCAGACCCTCGGACGCGGCATTGCCGGAATCATCAATATCTTCAATCCGGGTCTCGTCATAATCGGCGGCCGTCTCGTAGTCGGGAAGGACTATCTGCTGCTGCCTATCAAGACCGAAGTGAACAAATACTCCCTCCACAGAGTGAGTTCGGACACTAAGATACAGTTGTCCCAGCTGGGAAGACGCGCCGCATCCGTCGGCGACTGCCTCCTGTCCCGCAGCAAGGTGCTCGGGCTAATGTAATTTACAGAAATGATCAAATCCATGACAGGCTACGGCAAGTCCGTAGCAGAGCTGCAGAACGGGAAACTCACCATCGAGATCCGTTCCGTCAACGGCAAGAGCGCCGATATAAACATCAAATCATATCTCCTTCCCAAGGACAAGGAGATAAACGTGCGGAAGAAGATCGCAGAAGTCCTGCAGCGCGGCACCATCGACATGTTCCTTACCTGGGAGCCTAACGCATCGGAAACGGCCAGGAAGATCGATTCCGACATGGTCAGGGAGTATTACACCCAGATAGCATCCCTCAGTTCGGAACTGGGCATCCCGTGCGGACAGGACGTAATACAGACAATACTCAGGCTTCCGGACGTGATCGACTCCGGCAAGCAGGATGTGATCACCGAAGACAGCTGGCCTGCTGTGGAGACTGCAATAGACGAAGCCATTGCAGCCATAGATATGTACCGTGCGGACGAAGGTATCTCTTTATACAAAGATGTAACCGGACGCATACAGACCATACTCAAGCTCTATGACGAGATAGAGGCTTTCGAGCCGGAGAGGGTCAGCACGACCCGCGAACGCATCATCAAGGCAGCCGAAGAACTTGGCATCAAACTTGACAAGGAACGCTTCGAGCAGGAGATGATCTTCTACATCGAGAAGTATGACATCAACGAAGAGAAGGTCCGCCTCCGCCAGCATTGCAAGTATTTCATGGATACCATCGACGGCGAGCCATACCCCGGCAAGAAACTGGGATTCATAATCCAGGAGATGGGACGGGAGATTAACACGACCGGCTCCAAGGCCAACCATGCCGGGATCCAGAAACACGTGGTGATGATGAAGGATGAGCTGGAGAAGATACGCGAACAATCGATGAACATCCTTTAAGATGGACAGAACGCTCCTCACAAAAGTCCTCGCAGCAGTCACAATCCTACTCTATGTGGCTGCTACGGTGGGTTTTGACATCCATACGGACAGTGAGCACGGGCGCATCTACATCCACAGTCTCCTTTCCGACCTTTCTTGTGAAAGCATACATCCCGACGCCCCGTGCTGCCACCACCATGACGATGAATGCGGCTGCGAATGTGGCGGTCATGGATGCGGAGAGGACGAGGACTGCTGCTCCGACGATTGCGAGCAGCTGGACGAGGCAGGACCGCTGTCCCATCCAGCTTCCATCCACGCAGACTTCATTGCGATTCCGACTTGTCCGTCGCCAGAACCGGTCCCGGCACTCTGCCGGAAGGCAAATATCAATACAGGCCTCTGTAATGGACCGCCACGGCCCCTTCTCTCAAAGAACTGCATATTGAGGGTTTAGCCGTGTCACACTTTTAGTGAGACACAGTTTTACCATTGATATGCTTATATGAGGAAATACATTTTAATACTGCCATTGCTGCTGGGCTGGACATCATACGCTCAGACAGACACTTCAAACATATACGGCGAACGCAAGGATACTCTTCAGACCGCTGTATTCACCGCCCGCCAGGGCGGAAACTACCTTTCCAGAGGCAAGGACATACGCACCGAAGTCATAAGTGCGGCAGGGCTGTGCAAGATGGCGTGCTGCAATCTGGCCGAAAGTTTCGAGAACTCGGCCAGCGTGACGGTGGGTTACTCAGATGCAGTCACCGGGGCCCGTCAGATCAGGCTTCTCGGCCAGAGCGGCATATACACACAGATGCTCGACGAGAACCGGCCGGTAATGCGCGGACTCGCCGCTCCGTGGGGGCTGAATTTCGTCCCTTCCCAATGGCTCGAAAGCATCCAGATAGCCAAGGGTGTGACCTCCGTCATCAACGGGGTCGAATCCATGACAGGGCAGATCAACATGGAGCACCGCAAGCCTACTGACGAGAAGCCGCTCTATCTCCAGGCCTCTTACATGAACGACACAAAGGCCGACATCAACCTCGTATCCGCATTCCAGTTCGATGAGCTCGCAACATGGAGTACGGTCGTCATGGCCCACGCAGACGGCAATTTCAAAGCCATGGACATGAACAATGACGGCTTCATGGATGACCCGCGCCAGATGAACCTCTCCCTCAGCAACCGCTGGCTCTATTTCGGACAGGACGGAGTGCAGGTGAGATTCGGAGTCCGTGCCGTCCAGGACCGCCGTAACGGAGGCCAGATGCAGGAGGACATCAATGCATGGAAGGCCGACATCCTGAGCCGCAACCTCGGAGGATATGTCAAGGTTGGAATTCCGCTGAACGAAGCCAACACGTCGAATGTCGCCGCCGTGATCGACCACACATTCTACAATCTCGATTCCGGATTCGGCACTGACGCAATCATCTACCAGGACCGCAGGAACGGAGGACAGGACAGCGCTATCGCGCTGGGACGCGGATATGACGCAGGCCAGAATTCCACATTCGTGAACCTGCTTTATCAGAATCAGGACAATGACAGCCACCACTTCACCCTGGGTCTCAGCGAAATGCTGGACATCTACAATGAGAGGTTCAGCCAGGCGGCAAGAGTAATAGACAATATCCCCGCAATCAGGACCGCTCTTAGCGACCTTGGAGCATTCGGGGAATACACATTCCGCTCCGGAGATGCCTTCTCCGCCATAGTGGGTCTTCGCGGCGACTGGTACAACCGGGCCGGTCTGAAATTCTCCCCGAGAGTCACCCTCAAATGGTCCCCGGACGAGTTCCTGACATTCCGGGCCAACGGAGGACGCGGCATACGCTACTCCACCCCGATCGTTGACAATATAGGCATATTGTCAACCAACAAGACCCTCCACGGTGACCTGATGTCCCATCCTCTCGAGAATTCATGGACCTTCGGCGGCAACGCCACGTGGTACATAGGAGGGTCCACCTCCAACTACCTGAGCGTGGACTATTTCGGTACCAGATTCACCGAGCAGATGCTGCTCGATTACACATCCGACGAGATACATACCTATCTGCTGAGTTCCGTGCCGGACGGCAAGTCACGCACCGACAATATCCAGGTCGACTTCAGCCTCGAGCCGCTTCCGCGTTTCACTGTCACACTCACAGGACGTTTCACCGACGCCCATCAGAGCCTGAAATTCCAGGATGACGACATCAAGCCTATGACCAGCCGCTACAAGGGAGTGCTCAACATGCAGTACGCAACCAACCTCAACCGATGGATCTTCGACTTCACGGCCTCCGTCAACGGGCCTTGCCGCGTATGGGATTTCATGAAGACCCTGAACCCTATGTACAAGGACGGTTATACCGAAGTCTATCCACTGCTATACGCCCAGGTGACCAAAAGGTTCAAAGGCTTCGACCTCTACCTCGGAGGCGAGAACCTGACCGGATACACCCAGCCGGACCCTATCATTTCCGCCGATGACCCGACAAGCAGTTCATTTGATGCAAGCTGCGTCTGGGGCCCGCTCATGGGGGTCAAGATATATGGAGGCATACGCCTGACAATATGGAAAAAAGAATAAACCAACACACATAACATGAAAAGATTCCTTATGATCCTTGCAGTCGCGGCCGTATCGGTCCTTCTGCTCACCTCCGGAAAACAGATCAAGAAAGAGGCCTTCTTCCAGACCAATCTCCACTGTGAGAAATGCGCCGAGAAGATCAAGGAGAACGTCTCCTTCGAGAAGGGCGTCAAGGCGCTTGAGATCCAGGTTGATGACAAGACCGTCAAGATCACCTATGACGGTTCGAAGACCGACGCGGAGAAGTTGAAGAAAGCTATACAGAAGCTCGGATACAAAGCTGATATCATCTACGACAAGGCTTTGTAATCCTATTTTACACATGATTCTTTGAGGAAGTCACTTTGAGAAGCGGACGAAGCCCCTTGCGGGGAAATGCATCTCAAAGTGACTTCCTCAAAAGAACCACATGTGAAAGCCCCTCACGGGGAAATGCTTCTCAAAGTGACTTCCTCAAAAGAATATACACCTCAAGCGAACATTAATCGTTGTAATTACTGCAGAATTTATCTAAATTTGTCATTTGTGGGCGCATGGGTATGCGTATTCACATACGGCTTTTTAGTATAGTGTAACATGGAAGAAGAAGTAAAGAAACTCAATTTCCTTGAAGAAATCATCGAAGAAGACCTCAAGTCAGGCAAGGTCAGCAGCATCCTCACCCGTTTCCCTCCGGAGCCGAACGGATACCTGCATCTCGGCCATGCCAAGTCTCTTTGCATAAATTTCGGTCTTGCCCAGAAATACGGCGGAAAGACCAACCTCCGCTACGATGACACCAACCCTACCAAGGAGGACACGGAATACGTGGACGCCATCAAGGAGGATATCCGCTGGATGGGATTCCAGTGGGAAAAGGAATGCTATGCTTCCGACTACTTCGACCAGTTGTACGAATGGGCCGAGCAGATGATTATGCGCGGTCAGGCATATGTCGATGACCAGACTCTTGAAGATATGCGCGAGAACCGCGGCACCGTGGAGACACCGGGCAAGGACAGCCCGTGGCGCAACCGCAGCGTGGAGGAGAACCTCAGGCTATTCCGCGAGATGCGCGTCGGCAAGTACGCCGACGGCGAGAAGGTGCTCCGCGCCAAGATAGACATGGCGCATCCCAACATGATGTTCCGCGACCCTATCCTCTACCGTATCAAGCACGCAACGCATCACCAGACAGGAGACAAATGGTGCATCTATCCTATGTATGACTACACACACGGCCAGTGCGACTCCATAGAGAACATCACCCACTCCATCTGCACCCTCGAGTTCGACGTTCACCGTCCGCTCTACGACTGGTTCATCCAGACCCTCGGCATATATCCGAGCCACCAGTACGAATTCGCAAGGCTGAACCTCACATATACCCTCATGAGCAAGCGCAAGCTGCTCGAACTCGTCCAGAAGGGACTTGTAGCAGGCTGGGACGATCCGCGCATGCCTACGCTCTGCGGAGTACGCCGCCGCGGCTACACCCCTGAAGCACTCAAGATGTTCTGCGAGAAGATAGGTGTCAGCAAGCGCGACCAGCTCATGGACATCCAGTTGCTCGAATGGTGCGTACGCCAGGACCTCAATGCACGCGCAAACAGGTACATGGTGGTCCAGGACCCTGTCAAGGTCACCCTCACCAACTGGCCGGAAGGACAGGTGGAATGGTATGACTGCCCTCTCAACCCTGCAGAGCCGGAAGGCGCAAGCCGCAAGGTACCTTTCACCGGCAGCCTCTGGATAGAGCGCGCCGACTTCATGGAGGATGCTCCGAAGAAGTTCTTCCGCCTTAAGCCGGACGGAGAAGTGCGTCTCAAATACACCTATATCATCAAGTGCAATGAGGTCGTGAAGGATGCGGACGGCAACATCACCGAGCTGAAATGCACCTATGATCCTACCACGAAGCCGGGAGGCGGCGAATGGCGCTCTGTCAAGGGAACCATACACTGGGTTGCGGATGAATTCGCAAAGAAGATAGAACTCCGCAACTACGACCGTCTCTTCACGCTGGCGGACATGAGCCAGGTGCCGGAAGACAAGGACTACAAGGACTTCCTCAATCCCGAATCCCTCACCTACGGCAACGGACTTGCAGAACCGGCCCTGCTGGAAGACGCCTCAGGCATCGCAGTCCAGTTCGAGCGCACCGGCTACTACATCAAGGACAAGGACAGCACAGACGGCAGGGTTATTTTCAACAAAACCGTCTCCCTCAAGGATTCCTACAAACCGGAATAGACCTTGACGGCTGTATACAGTTCGCCCGTACTTTGCATCTGTTCAAAGTACGGGCGAAACGTATTACTATTATTCAGCCGTTTCCCGGACCGGAGCCTCATCCACAACCTTGCCGGCCGCAGCGTCGAACTCCTCTTCGGTGATCATGTGGCATGAGCCATTGATCTGGGCGCCCATCTCAACCTGGATCTTACGGACATGGATATTGCCGTTTATCACAGCGGATCCTTTGATGGACAGCACGTTCCTGACGAATATATCTCCGTCCATACGTCCCCAGAAATCAGTGTCATTGCAGAGAAGCCGTCCTTTCATGGCGGCGGTCTCCCCTACCACTATGCGACCTTCAGAGAAGATGGTTCCGTCAATCTGACCGTCAACGCGGATATCAGAATGTGATGTGATGTCACCCTTGATGCTTACACCCTGGGCGATGCGGCTTACTTCGTTGGCATTCACCGGCTCAACGATCTTGTTGAATTTATTAGATACCTTTTCCATGGCAATTCTTATATTTTTTACCGCTGCCGCAAGGGCATGGGTCATTTCTACCTACTGTCTTGTCCACCTTGACAGGCACCCTCGCCTTCTGCTCACCGTTGGTGCTGAGATCGGAATGCTGTGTCTGCATCTGGCTCATATCGGTATGGCGGCGGACCGATCTCTGAGGAGCCTCATCCCTGTCCCTCAATGCCACGAAGGCCCTCAGAAGGAATGAAAGCACGTCCCTGTTGAGACTCTCGAGCATGCCGGCGAAGAGATTGTAGCTCTCAAGCTTGTATACGACCACAGGATCCTTCTGCTCATATGTGGCATTCTGGACGCTCTGCTTCAGGTCATCCATTTCGCGCAGATGCTCCTTCCAGTGCTCGTCTATCTGATAGAGTATGATATTCTTTGACAGGGTCTTGGCTATCTCTCGTCCCTCGGAGGCGCAGGCCTTTTCGAGATTGACAGATATGGTGATCTGCTTGCGTCCGTCCGTGACAGGGATCGCTATGTTCTGGTACATGGAGCCCTGCTTCTCGTACACGCTCTTGATGATAGGCGTAAGCTTCTCGGCCATGGTGTCCATACGGCGCTTGTAAACCTCCTGCATATGGTTGACAAGGGCGGATTCGATCTCGGCGTCCTTGGCCTTGTCGTAGAAATCGGCATCGAATCCGGTGTCAACGCCGAACTGACCCATCAAGGTCTCCTGGAAATCCTCGAACGGCAGGCCCTTGAACTTCTCAACGAACAGGCTGGCGGTATCCACCATCATGTTCTGAAGGTCAATCTCCACCTTCTCGCCGCTTATTGCATTGCGACGGCGGCTGTATATGGCCTCGCGCTGATAGTTCATGACGTCATCATACTCAATGAGTCTCTTACGCACACCGAAGTTGTTCTCCTCGACCTTCTTCTGCGCCTTCTCGATAGCGCTGGAAAGCATCGAGCTCTCAAGGGCCTCATCATCCTTCATGCCCAGCCTGTCCACCATGCCGGCAATACGCTCGGAACCGAACAGACGCATGAGTTTGTCCTCAAGGGAGTTGTAGAATGTGGTAGAACCCGGATCTCCCTGACGTCCGGCGCGACCTCGCAGCTGACGGTCCACACGGCGGGAATCATGGCGCTCGGTACCTATGATGGCGAGACCGCCGGCAGCCTTGACCTCAGGGCTCAGCTTGATATCGGTACCACGGCCGGCCATGTTGGTGGCGATGGTGACCGTACTGCTCTGGCCCGCCTGGGCTACGATCTCGGCCTCACGTGCATGCTCCTTGGCATTGAGCACATTATGCCTGATGCCACGGATACGGAGCATACGGCTCAGGAGTTCGGATGTCTCCACATCGGTGGTGCCGACGAGCACCGGGCGTCCGGCTTTGGAGAGTTCTACTATCCTGTCTATCACGGCGGCATATTTCGCCTTCTTCGTCTTATAAATGAGATCGTCCTGATCGTCGCGGAGAACCGGACGGTTTGTCGGGATAACCATGACGTCAAGTTTGTAAATGCTCCAGAACTCACCCGCCTCTGTCTCGGCCGTACCGGTCATACCGGCCAGTTTGTGGTACATGCGGAAATAGTTCTGCAGCGTAATGGTGGCGAAAGTCTGGGTCGCCGCCTCCACCTTGACGTTCTCCTTCGCCTCGACGGCCTGGTGAAGTCCGTCCGACCAGCGGCGTCCTTCCATGATACGGCCGGTGGACTCGTCCACTATCTTGATCTTGCCGTCCATGATGACGTAATCGACGTCCTTCTCGAACATCGTGTATGCCTTGAGGAGCTGGATGACAGTGTGGACGCGCTCGCTCTTGGTGGCGAAGTCGGTCATAAGGGCATCCTTCTTCTCCTGCTTCTCCGTGAGGGATATTTCCTCGTGCTCGATCTCCGCTGTCTTGAGGCCTACATCAGGAAGTACGAAGAACTCGTCGTTACCCACGGCACTCGCGAGCATCTCGTGACCCTTGTCGGTCATATCCACGGAATGCAGCTGCTCGTTGATGACAAAGAAGAGCGGGTCCGTGACGATATGCATCTCCTTCTCATTGTCCTGCATGTAGAAATTCTCCGTCTTCTGGAGGAGGACCTTCATGCCGGGCTCGCTGAGGAACTTGATCAGAGGACTGTACTTCGGGAGACCCTTGTGCGCCCTGAGGAGGAGTTTTCCACCCTCACGCTCGTCTCCGTCAGCAATGAGTTTCCTGGCCTCGTTCAGCACCTGGTTCACGAGAGAACGCTGTGCAAGGTAGAGCTTCTCGACATACGGACGGTATTCCATGAACTGCTCGTCATTCTCATCCCTGGCCACCGGACCTGATATGATGAGAGGGGTGCGGGCGTCATCGATGAGCACGGAGTCCACCTCATCGACTATGGCGAAATGATGCTTGCGCTGCACGAGGTCATCCTGGTTGATGGCCATATTGTCGCGCAGGTAGTCGAAACCGAATTCATTATTGGTACCGAAGGTGATGTCTGAATCATATGCGCGCTTGCGCTGGTCAGAGTTCGGCTGATGCTTGTCGATACAGTCCACGGAGAGTCCATGGAACATATACAGAGGACCCATCCACTCGGAGTCTCGCTTGGACAGGTAGTCGTTGACAGTCACCATGTGCACGCCTTTGCCTGCAAGGGCATTGAGGAACACCGGAAGCGTTGCTACGAGAGTCTTTCCCTCACCGGTGGCCATCTCGGCTATCTTGCCCTGATGGAGGGCGATACCACCTATCAGCTGTACGTCATAGTGGACCATGTCCCAGGTGATCTCATTGCCTCCGGCTACCCAGTGGTTGCGGTAGACGGCCTTGTCTCCGTCAATCGTCACGAAATCATGGTTGATGGAAAGGTCGCGGTCGAACTGGGTGGCCTCGACCACTATCTCCGGATTCTCCGTAAAACGTCGTGCAGTGGACTTTACTATGGCAAATGCCTCAGGAAGTATGTCATTGAGGCATTTTTCTATGGCTTCATCCTCATCCTTCACAAGTTTGTCGGACTCGCCCGCCAGCTTCTCCTTTTCGGAGACAGGTATATCCTTGTCAAGTTCCGCCCTGATCTCTGCGATACGGGCCTCGAACGGAGCCTCGACCTCACGGAGACGCAGTTTGAGGGCCTCGGAACGGGCCCTGAGCCCGTCATGTGACAGGGAATCAATCTCAGGATATACGGCAAGGACCTTCTGAAGGGTCGGTTTTATCGCCTTGTAATCACGGTCGGCCTTCGAGCCGAATATCGTTTTTATTATGTCTGCCAGTGCCATTTTATTGTTCAGATAATATATAATCAAGCAAATATAAACAATTTATATGATAAAGCAAAGGCTGGAACGCCAGCCTGCTCCCCCCTCGCCGTGAATCCAATTTTTATAGTACTATGTATTGCAAGGTATTAAAAAAGTTTATATATTTGCATCGACAAAGAACTTTAATTCAAAAGGTATTTATGAAAAAGATTACCAACGCCAACATCGGAGGCAAGAGCTTCGTCATCGATGAAGATGCTTACGACCGTCTTGAACTCTATCTGTCAAATTTCAGGAGCAAACTTAATGCTGCTGATGCGAACGAGGTCATAAACGAGTTGGAAAACAGAATCGCGGAGATCTTCTCCCAGAACCTGCAATTTCCCGGGCAGGTTGTCACCCTTTCGATGGTAAGCCACGTGGCCGCCCAGCTGGGCATGCCTGACGGCAGCCGGGAGAATTACGATGAGTACTCCAATAAAAAGGAGGACAGTCCCAAAGAAAACGTAAAGCATAGGATATACAGAAATGAAGATGGCAAAAAGATAGCCGGAGTCTGCTCCGGACTCTCGGCATACTTCGATATGGACCCCACTCTGGTCAGGGTAGTCATGATAGTCCTGCTGATTACGGGCACTGTCGGCCTGTGGCTTTATCTGATACTTTGGATCGTTGTGCCGAAAGCCGTCACCCCCGCCGAGAAGTGCGAGCTGCGCGGCTGGCCGGTAACTGCAGAGAATATGGCCAGATTCTCACAAAGGAAATAAGCATTATGGAGAACAGCATAACTGAAAATATCCGATCCCAGATGAGGAAAGGAGTTCTCGAATACTGCATTCTCAGTATTCTGAACAAGAAGGAAGCCTATGCATCGTCCATAATCGACGAGCTGAAGGCAGCCAACATGATAGTAGTGGAAGGCACCCTGTATCCGTTGTTGATACGTGAGAAGAACCAAGGGCTCCTGACCTATCGCTGGGAAGAATCGCCCCAGGGGCCTCCGAGAAAATACTATTCAATCTCGGAAAAGGGACGTGCCGCGCTCATGGAGATGGATGAATCATGGAAAGATCTGGTAGAAACCATTGAAACTTTGAAAAAATGAACAGAGTCGAAAAAGCCAGCATAGGCGGATATGCATTCACATTGGACGAAGACGCGCACCTGTTAGTCAAGCAATATATCGAGGGCCTGGAGGCGCATTATTCCTGTGTCGAAGGCGGCATCGATATCCTTGAAGGGATGGAAGAAAGAATTGCAGAACTCCTGCTCGAAAGGTGCGGCAGAGACGGAGTCATAAACAGTCCTATGGCATTGGATGTCATAAGCATACTCGGACGTCCGGAAGCGATAGACTCCGAATCCGACACGAAGACCGCACCTGCGGAAAACGCACCGAAGAGATTGTACAGGGATCTTTCCAACAGGATGATAAGCGGAGTTTGCAGCGGCCTTGGAGCTTACACCGGAGTAGACACGGCATTTTTGAGGCTGGCGTTCGTGGCTTTGACGGCAATAAGCTGCCTCTTCAGCCGCATGGACGAGCTCTGGGTATGTTTTTCCCCTCTCATATACTGCGTCTTGTGGATATGCATGCCGGGAGCGAAGACCGTACAGCAGAAATATGCGATGCGTGGAGAAGATATATCGCTGGAAGGTGTAAAAAAGAATGTGCAGCACGGAGGTTCCGAGGATAATGCCGGCAGGACCAGCGCCTGGCCGGCCCTGTGGAGAGGGCTGCTCGTCTTCTTCGGACTGATACTGCTGCTGACAGGCGTATGCGGACTCACTGTCGGAGCCGCAGGGCTGATCGGATACAATATGCCGGCATTCAGTTCTTTCAGAGAGGGGCTTACCCAACATCTCAACGATGGCATCCAGAGTTTCTCGGATCTGATCGCCAACCCATGGATCGTGGGGATGTCTCTCATGATAATATTCATCCCCCTGCTCGCAATGCTCTATGAAGGGCTGCACCTTGTACTCGGCTTCAAGAGTCCACGCTGGCATCCGGGGCTATGTCTCCTCATTTTGTGGCTGATCTGCTCAATCGCGCTGGGGACACTTCTAATCATGGGAGGAGTAGCGGAAACAGGACAATTTTGGGTGTAGCCGAGGTCCTGTCGATTGACAATGCTGCAGACCTCTCCGTTCTGAGGACTGTCCCCCCAAAAATACAGCCACCTGACATCCAGATGGCTGTATTTTTCATGAATATTTCTTTTTGGAGCAGGATAAGGGAGTCGAACCCTCCTCCTTGGCTTGGGAAGCCAATGCACTACCGATGTGCTAATCCTGCGATGATTACTGTACAAAGGTAACAATTTTTTGTTAAATTTGTAAAAATAACTCAACAAACAGATGTATTCTCTCGGAATAGACGTAGGATCCTCTTCTGTCAAGGTTGCTCTCCTTGACATCGAAAGCGGCAGATGCGCATGCTCGGCCACCAACCCCAAATCAGAAGCACCGATAAGCTCCAAACAGAAAGGATGGGCGGAACAGGACCCTGACTCATGGTGGGAATATCTTTGTGCCGGTATCAAGGAGATGTCCGCCGGCCATGACATGTCAAAGGTTGTGTCAATAGGAATTTCCTATCAGATGCACGGACTTGTCGCGGTTGACAAAGATATCAGACCGTTAAGGGATGCCATAATCTGGTGCGACTCCAGGGCGGTGCCCCTGGGCAAGGAAGCTCTGGACGGCATCGGCTACGAAAAGTGCATGGAGCACCTGCTCAATTCCCCCGGCAACTTCACGGCATCGAAACTCGCATGGGTGAAGAGGAACGAGCCTGAACTTTACGGCAAAGTCCATAAGATGATGCTGCCGGGCGACTATATCGCGTACCGCCTGACAGGAGAAGTGACAAATACCGCGACCGGATTGTCCGAAGGAATCCTCTGGGACTTCAAGGAAAACAGGCGTGCTGATTTCGTGGCGGAATACTTCGGAATCGACGAGGGGAAATTCTGCGACATCGCGCCTTCCCTCGGCATTTCAGGGCGCACCACCGCGGCGGTACAGGGCCTGCTGGGAATACCGGCCGGGACACCTGTGAGCTACCGTGCCGGAGACCAGCCGAACAATGCTTTCTCCCTCAATGTCCTGGAGCCAGGTGAAATCGCGGCTACAGGAGGCACCAGCGGCGTGGTCTATGGGGTGACGGACCTGCCGAAGGCCGATCCGCAATCACGCGTCAACACTTTCCTGCACGTAACCCCTTCCAAAGAGCCGCGCATGGGTGTGCTCCTCTGCATAAACGGCACAGGCATCATGAACGCATGGGCCCGAAGGAACATAGTCCCAGACCTCTCATATTCTGACATGAACGATATTGCGGCCAGCGTACCTCCAGGCAGCGACGGGCTTCTTGTCCTTCCTTTCGGCAACGGAGCCGAGCGTGTATTGGGCAACAGGAACGTAGGTGCACGAATGGCCGGAGTGGACCTTGTCCGCCAGCACAAGTCCCACATAATCCGGGCAGTTCACGAAGGGATAGCATATTCGTTCCATTACGGAATAGAGATCATGAAGGGCCTCGGTCTTGAACCTAATGTCATCCGTGCCGGCGAAGCGAATATGTTCCTGAATCCCGTATTCAGATCAACGCTGGCGACACTCACGGGAGCCAGGATAGAACTATATGACACGGACGGAGCCCTCGGAGCGGCACGTGGCGGAGCCCTCGGAGCCGGTTTCTACGCCAACGCCGCAGAAGCGTTCGAAGGACTCACGATGTGCAGGGTCATCGATCCTGAGCCGGAATGGAAGGCCCCGCTGGAAGATGCCTACGGCCACTGGCTCGAAGAATTGGGCAGAGTAATATGAACATTTAACATATAATCAATTATGAAAGAGTTTTTCCCGGAAATTGCCAAGATTAAATTCGAAGGCAAAGATTCAAAGAATCCTATGGCGTTCCATTACTACGAGCCGGACAGGATCGTGGCAGGCAAGCCGATGAAGGAATGGTTCAAATTTGCAATGGCATGGTGGCACACACTGTGCGCCGAAGGCAGCGACCAGTTCGGTCCGGGCACCAAGACCTTCCCATGGAACGAGTCCGCATGTCCTGTGGAGCGTGCAATGGCCAAGGTTGATGCAGGCTTCGAAATCATGCAGAAACTCGGCATCGAGTATTACTGCTTCCACGATGTTGACCTCATCGACGAAGCTGACACTATCGAAGAATACGAGGCCAACCTTAAGAAAGTCGTTGCTTACCTTAAGGAAAAGCAGGCAGCTACCGGCATCAAGCTTCTCTGGGGTACAGCCAACGTGTTCGGCAACAAGCGCTATATGAACGGCGCCTCCACCAACCCGGATTTCGATGTCGTGGCAAGGGCTATGGTCCAGATCAAGAACGCGATTGACGCCACCATCGAACTCGGAGGCCAGTGCTATGTCTTCTGGGGTGGACGTGAAGGCTATTCCAGCCTTCTCAATACCGATATGAAACGCGAGAAGGAACATATGGCCACAATGCTCACCATGGCACGCGACTACGCCCGCGCAAAAGGATTCAAGGGAACTTTCCTTATCGAGCCGAAGCCTATGGAGCCTACCAAGCACCAGTATGACGCCGATACAGAGACCGTCATAGGGTTCCTCCGCGCAAACGGACTGGACAAGGATTTCAAGGTCAATATCGAGGTCAACCACGCAACACTTGCAGGACATACCTTCGAGCACGAACTGCAGTGCGCAGCTGATGCAGGCCTGCTCGGATCCATCGACGCCAACCGCGGTGACTATCAGAACGGCTGGGACACCGACCAGTTCCCTATTGACATCTACGAACTCACCCAGGCCATGCTGGTAATCATCAAGGCCGGCGGACTTGCAGGAGGCACCAATTTCGATGCTAAGACACGCCGCAACTCAACCGACCTCGATGACATCATCATCGCTCATGTAAGCGGTATGGACATCATGGCCCGCGCCCTCCTCGTTGCAGCGGATGTGCTTGAGAAGTCCGAACTTCCTAAGATGCTCAAAGAGCGTTATGCCTCATTCGATTCCGGCATAGGCAAGGATTTCGAAGACAGGAAACTCACCTTCGAGCAGGTATATGAATACGCCAAACAGAACGGAGAGCCGAAGCAGACTTCCGGGAAGCAGGAGCTGTATGAGACCATAGTCAACATGTACATCTGATAGACATACTTCGATACGTAAAAAAGGATGGCTGGAAGTCCAAAATGGACCAGCCATCCTTTTTATTGCACACCGTGGCAGAATATTTTGTTAAACGTTTGTGCTTTTTCAAGATTGCGTTTTGGACTTTTTTCCTTCCGGATCAGCAACGAAGTACCTATTTTAGGTCAAAATACTATCGATATGAAAAGGCACTACTCATTTGCCGGCATAATGATCCCGGCCATCGCCACAGCGGCGATATGCATGTCCTGCACGGACCTTACCAGACCAGGGGACGCTACTGTTCCGAACGACGGAGCCCCCGGCACCCTTGAGGTACTGTTCAACGAAAAGGCGATTCCCACAACCCGCGGACAGGAACCGGACAAAGATGATTTCATACTCACTGTGAGGAGTGCTGAAGGAGACCCAGTCTACGAAGGCAGGTTCGGGGATTCCCCCGAATCCATAATAGTTGACCCGGGAAGCTATACCGTTTCCATTATCTCCGAAGAATTCAAAGTTCCGGGCTTTGACTGCCCGCAGTACGGAGACACCCAGATAGTCGTAGTGCAACCTGGAGAAAAGGCTTCGGTACTGCTGGACTGCAGGCAGATTAACAGCGGGATCAGACTGGATATCACGGACAGTTTCAAAAGCTCTTTCCCCGATGGGAAATTGACACTTAAATCTAATTCAGGCAATCTTGATTATGGTTATGGAGAGACACGCACGGCCTATTTCCAGCCGGGCTCCATTTCCCTGATCCTCAACCGCGGATCCGGAACGGAGACCCTGTTCACCCGTTCCCTTGAAGGGCAGCAGATTCTTGTCGTGGAACTGAATGCAGGAGGTGCCGATACTGGCACTGCGGGTATTTCGGTCCAGGTGGACACCACCAGGCAATGGATATCGGAGCAATATTTCTATGGAGACAAAGGCTCCGGGAAAAACGGAATAGGATGTGCTTATAGTGTAAGCGAGGCAAAGGAGCACCCAGGTCAGACCGATGTCTGGGTCTATGGTTACATAGTAGGATGCTTCAACACCAGCGGGAACCCTACTTTCAGCGGACCGTACACCAAGAATACCAATATAGTTATTGCTGGCCGGGCAGGAACCACCGACAAGGAGTACTGCATTTCCGTGGAACTGAAGGCAGGGGCCATCCGCGATGCACTTAACATCGTTGACAATCCGGACAATATCGGCAGGAAGATATATCTCAGAGGAGACCTGGTGGATGCATATTATGGTATGGTCGGCATAAAACAACTCACTGAATACCAATGGGATTGAAAAGATTCACCCGGTGTTTGCATCACTGCAGACACCGGGTTACTTAACCTAAACTTAAACTATGAAAAACTTCGTATCAAATATAGGCAAAATTCTATAACGAACCAAGTTTTTCGGTATATTTTTTTATATCCTCATCACTTATGCTGTAATTGATGAGATTTCCACGAAGATACTGGTCATAAGATGCCATGTCCATGAGACCGTGGCCTGTCAGGTTGAACAGCAGGACTTTTGACTCCCCTTTCTCCTTGCATTCCATTGCCCTGCGGATCGTAGCCGCAATAGCATGGCTTGATTCCGGTGCCGGGATGATTCCTTCAGACTGTGCGAAAAGGGTGGCCGCATCGAAAGCTTCCAGCTGATTGATGTCCATACCCTCCATGATTCCGTCCTTGAGAAGTTGTGTCACTATGGCACCGGCCCCGTGATAACGGAGTCCTCCAGCATGGATATTGGCCGGCATGAACTTATGTCCGAGAGTGTACATAGGGATAAGAGGGGTATATCCTGCCTCGTCACCGAAATCATAACTGAGCACTCCGCGCGTGAGCTTAGGGCAGGATGCCGGCTCTGCAGCTATGAATCTCGTATGCTTGCCGTCGCAGAAATTATGTCTCATGAACGGGAATGCTATTCCACTGAAGTTGGAACCGCCTCCGAAACATGCAATCACTTCGTCAGGATACTCCCCGGCCATTTCAAACTGTTTTTCAGCCTCAAGTCCTATTATGGTCTGATGAAGCGACACATGGCTCATGGTCGAACCGAGAGTGTATTTGCAGTTGGGCGTCATACGCGCAAGCTCCACGGCTTCGGAAATCGCTGTACCGAGAGAGCCCTGATGATTAGGATTGGCTGTGAGGATATCTTTTCCGGCCCTTGTGGACATGGAAGGAGACGGAGTAACCTGTGCTCCGAACACCTGCATCATTGACCTGCGGTAAGGCTTCTGCTCATAACTGATCTTCACCTGATAGACGGCGGCGTCCATACCGTATAGTTTGGCCGCATACGAGAGTGCCGTACCCCATTGGCCGGCACCGGTCTCAGTGGTTACGTTGGTAACCCCTTCCTGCTTGCAGTACCACGCCTGGGCAAGAGCCGAATTGAGCTTGTGCGATCCGACCGGACTCACGCTCTCGTTCTTGAAATAAATGTGTGCAGGGGTGTCAAGCGCCTTCTCGAGTCCGTATGCACGCACAAGCGGGGTGCTTCTATAATATGTGTATTTCTCCCTGACCTCCTCAGGAATGTCGATCCACCTGTCGGTGAAGTTAAGTTCCTGCCTGGAACACTCCTCGGAGAAAATCCGGCTCAGGCTCTCAACTGTGACAGGTTCATGAGTCTTCGGGTCCAGCATAGGAGCAGGCTTGTTCGGCATGTCCACCATTATGTTGTACCACTGGCTCGGGATATCGGATTCGCTGAGAAAAAATCGTTTCTGTTTCATAACCAACAAATAAATTACGCAAAAGTACATAAAAAAATTTACCTTTGTGACGTTGTCCCGATTCTATTTTACAATCATCATATGAAAAAGTTCTTTATCCTGATGATAGCAGCCGCCGCGCTGCTTGCCAATTCATCATGCAATCAGTTTGAAACCGTCAAAGGCGACCCTCTCGGCACGCAGATGTATACCCTTGACAACGGTCTGAAAGTATTCATGTCCGTCAACAAGGAGCAGCCGCGCATCCAGACTTATATAGCGGTAAAGGTCGGCGGCAAGAACGATCCGGCCGAGACCACGGGCCTCGCCCATTATTTCGAGCACCTCATGTTCAAGGGGACACAGCAGTTCGGCACCTCCGACTATGAAGCCGAAAAGCCTCTCCTTGATGAAATCGAGCAATTGTTCGAAACCTACCGGAAGACAGATGACGAGGCGGAGCGCAAGGCAATATACCACAAGATAGACTCCATCAGCTATGAAGCGTCCAGGATATCCATCCCGAACGAATACGACAAACTCATGGCCGTCATAGGAGCCGACGGGACCAACGCCTGGACGTCACACGATGAGACAGTGTACACCGAAGACATCCCTTCAAACCAGATAGACAACTGGGCACGCATCCAGGCCGACCGCTTCAAGAATGTGGTAATCAGAGGCTTCCACACCGAGCTCGAAACCATATACGAGGAAAAGAACATGTCCCTTACACAGGACAGCCGCAAGATATGGGAGGCCCTTGACAATGCTCTTTTCCCTAATCATCCTTACGGAAAACAAACCGTCCTCGGCACTCAGGAGCACCTCAAGAACCCATCCATCACCAACGTCAAGAACTATCACGACCAGTATTACGTACCAAACAATATCGCTATCTGCCTTTCCGGTGATTTCAACCCGAAGGAAATGGTAAAGACCATTGAGAAGTATTTCGGAGACTGGGAGCCGAACCCGTCCATACCAGTACTTCAGTTCCCTGCCGAAAAGCCTATCACCACACCTGTCGTCAAGGAAGTCTACGGCCTTGAGGCGGAGCAGATTGCAATGGGATGGAGACTTCCTGCCGCACGTGATCTCAAGAATACCGCCATCGCCAATATTGCAGGCTCGATTCTCTACAACGGACAGGCGGGCCTCATCGACCTAGACGTCAACCAGCAGCAGAAGGTATTGTCCCTTTATGCCGGCAACAGCACGCAACCGGATTACAGTTCATTCATAGTGATGGGACGCCCGAAGCAGGGGCAGACATTGGAAGAGGTACGCGACATCACCCTTGAGGAAATTGCCCGGCTCCGCAGCGGAGATTTTGACGAAGCTCTCATCCCGGCCACCATCAACAACCTCAAGCGCAACCTGATGGGCAGTCTGGAGAGCAACGATGCAAGAGCACAGTTCTACATCGATGCTTTCATCAACGGCATAGAATGGAAAGACGCGGCAAAAGAGCTCGAACGGCTGGAATCCGTAACCAAGGAAGACGTGGTCGCATGGGCGGGCGAATTCCTGAAGGAGAACGGATACGCCGTTGTCTATAAGCGCCAGGGCGAAGACACCACGGTCCAGAAAATATCGGCACCGGCTATCACCCCTATAGAAAGCAACCGCGACAAACAGAGCGCTTTCCTTACAGAAATCCAGAACAGCAGCGTAACGCCTATCGAACCGGTGTTCACCGACTTCAACAAGGACATGAGCAAATTCGACCTTGCACAGGGTGTGGATGTCCTCTACAAGCAGAACAAGCTTAATGATATCTTCAATCTCGACTTTATTTTCAACGAAGGGTCAGAGACCGACCCGGCACTCGGACTCGCATTCGACTACCTGTCATACCTCGGGACCCCGGACATGTCCGCAGAAGACATTGCATCCAAGATGTACGCACTCGCCTGCACGTTCGGAATGAGCGCGGGAGCAAGCCAGAGCACACTCTACCTGGACGGTCTCAGCGAAAACATGGAGGAGGCTGTCAGGATTGTAGATGAACTGATTGCCAAAGCTCAGCCGGACGAAGACATCCTCGCCATGCTGAAAGACAATATAATAAAGAGCCGCAGCGACTCGAAGAAGAGTCAGCGCAGCTGCTTCTCCGCCCTCCAGAGGTATGTCACCTACGGTCCTGAATTCATAGAGAATACCACGCTTGACAATGACGCCATTATGGCCCTGACCTCCGAGGAACTGCTCGCGAAGGTACGCAGCGTAGTCTCCAAGGGCCACGAAATCCTATACTACGGTCCTATGTCTGAAAGCGCCGCCGGGGCAGCTCTCGCAGAGTGCCACAGGACAGGGGACAATCTTGTCGTAATCCCGGAATCTTTCCCTGCCAGGAAAATCACCGAAGGCAACAGTGTCGTCCTCGCCCAGTATGATGCCAAGCAGATCTACTATATGCAGATGTCCAACAGGGGCGAGACATATTCTCCGGACTGCGATGCATACATCGACCTCTACAACGAATATTTCGGCGGCGGCATGAATACAATAGTGTTCCAGGAGATGCGGGAAGCCCGGGGCCTTGCATATTCCGCTTCGGCATACCTCTATTATCCGGGATTCAAGGACGACAACTTCACATTCAGCGCATTCATCGCCACCCAGAACGACAAGATGCAGACAGCGATCGAGGCCTTCGACGAGATCATCGAAGACATGCCTGAGTCACAAGCCGCATTCGACATCGCCAAGGAGGCTATAATCAGCCGTATGCGCACACAGAGAAGGACAGGTTCCGGAGTGCTGAGGGAATATAAAAGATGCCGCAGGCTCGGACTCGACGAGCCTGTTGAAAAGGCTGAATTCGCGAAACTTCAGGGCCTTACCCTCGACGATGTGAAGAAAACCCAGCAGGAATGGGTCGCCGGACGTGACTACACCTACATGATCCTCGGTGACATCAAGGACCTCGACACCGATTATCTAAAGACTCTCGGCCCTGTCAAGATCGTCACACTCGAAGATATTTTCGGATATTGATCCCCTTCATGCCACGACAGTGGCGGGTAAGGGGGCAGAGCCCCCTCAAAAGGCGCGTCCCAACGCGCCCGGCGGAGGCCGGGACGGAGCAGAGAATCTGCGATGTCGGTAGGCCGGGAGCCGCGGGGGTAGCCACGACAGTGGCGGGTAAGGGGGCAGAGCCCCCTCAAACAAGAAGGCCTGCCCACAATGAGCAGGCCTTCTTGTACCCCCTAGGCGAATATGACGCCATTAGGTAAGCTATTAGCTTTTAGCTATATAGCGTTTTGTGCTCTTGCTTTTTGTCAACCGTTTGGCAACCTTTGCGGAAAATCATTTGAAAATATCCGACTGTGTACCGGTATTCAACATCAAAAGCGTAAGTTCCGTATCGTTCTGTTCCCACAATAACAACCAATCAGGTTTGATATGGCATTCCCATTCTCCAGAATGATTGCCAGACAACTTGTGTGGCTTATATTTTTGTGGAAGTTTCCCGTCAGAGACAAGCAATCCAATTACCTTGCGCAATTCTTCAATAGGAAATCCTCGCTTGATACAACGCTTGAGATCCTTCTCAAACTGGTTGGTGGTGTTGAGTTTGTACATTATAACCCAACTTTAGCAAAAAGTTCATCTACTGAAGCATACGAATTAATCTTGCCGCTCCTCGCTTCAATCTTTGATTTCTCGTACGAACTAAGGTTCTTTGTCGAGGCAATGGTTACACCATTCATTGTTGCAAGAACCCGTTTA
>JAZRXV010000142.1:0-80615 GCA_045600405.1 Candidatus Cryptobacteroides sp. | reverse complement strand
GATCCAGAAATCACGGATCGCCTTATCAGGATGTGAGAGACTTAGATCTCCGCTCTTCGGATGCGAGAATGAAGTGGAATTGAAATCGAGCGGGGTCTTGTTCTCCTTAGCCCAATCGATCCAACCCTGGAAATGCTCCACACCCACCTGGTCGCGGTCCACGAACCTGCCGCCGAATTCGCCGTATATTTCATGGAGGTTGAGACGGTGTGATCCCGGGACGAGGCTCTTCGCCTTCAATATATCCGCACGGAGTTCATCGATGTTGCGGGCCTTGCCCGGATAGTTGCCGGTAGCCTGAATGCCTCCGGAGAGGTCTCCTGCGCTCTCGAATCCGGCCACATCATCAGCCTGCCAGCAGTGCATGGAAAGATGGAAGTTCTGAAGTTGCCCGAGAACCTTCTCTGTATCGATTCCAAGGGCCGCATAACGCTCTTTTGCTATTGCGTACGCCTGTTTTGTGGTTTCTTTTGACATAGTGTCAGGTTATTTTTGTGGTTTGTATGTCTTTAGTTCTATCGACCTTGCAACTATGGAGCGCATCTGAGGAAGGGTCTGGACCAGTCCGGCGGACTTTATCTGCATCAGCACGTTTCCAATAGCCGTACCTTCGGTAGGTCCGCATATTACCGACCTTCCGATCGCATCCGCCGCCATCTGCATAAGGTATGGATTACGCGAACCTCCGCCTATCACATGGAGCCTTTCGATGCTGATACCGGAAAGACTTTCAAGCATATCTATGATAAGCTTGTACTTGGCAGCGAGGCTGAGGTATATGCACCTGATGAACTCCGCCGGGGTCTGAGGCTGCTTCTGGCCGGATTTGGCGCAATATTCGCGTATTGCCGTGCACATGGATACAGGATGAGCGAAAGAAGGATCGTCCGGATCTATGATGGAATCGAAATCGGTATCCATGCAGAGTGCGGTGAGAGGTCCTATCTCGGAAGGGACATCCTTGAACTCGAGCCTGCACTGCTCAAAGAGCCAGAGGCCGCATATGTTCTTCAGGAAACGTGTCGTGCCCTCTATTCCGCCCTCATTGGTGAAGTTGAGTCCGTAACTCTCATCATTGATGATAGGTTTCGGAGACTCTATGCCCATGAGAGACCAGGTGCCGCAACTGAGATAAGCATAGTTGGCGTCTTCTGCCGGAACCGACGCGACCGCTGAAGCCGTGTCGTGCGCGGCGATTGCCACGACCTTGACATCCGGACCGAGACCTGTAGCAGTCTGCACCTGCTCGGTCAGAGGTCCGACTACAGTACCGGGCTGTGTAAGGACCCCGAATCTGCTGCGGTCGAGACCTACGCTTGCAAGAAGCTCGGGATCGAGATCTCCGGTATTAGGATTGAGAATCTGGGAAGTTGAAGCTATGGTATACTCGCATATTGCCTTGCCGGTCAGCATATAGATAAGGGCATCAGGCGTGAAGAGTATCTTGTCCGCATGCTTCAGGGCCTCGCAATTCTCCCTTTTGAGGGTGTCCAGCTGGAAAAGCGAGTTGATATCCATGAACTGGATACCGGTGCGCTCATACACACCGCGCTTGTCATGTTCGGTGCAATAGCGGTCGATGGCGCCATCGGTGTGCGGGTCCCTGTAGCAATAAGGGAGGCCCAGCAGCTGGCCGTCCTTGCCGAAGAAGGCAAAGTCCACTCCCCAGGTATCGATACCGATGGAGTCAATCTTGATACCTTCGGATGCGACTTTCTTGAGAGCGATGATGATCTCGTCATACAGATGCGGGAGATCCCAGAACATGTGGCCGCCGGTCTGGATGATAGGGTTCTTGAAACGTGTGAACTCGTTCATCTCGACCTTGTCTCCGTCATAGGAGGCAATAATGGTGCGTCCGCTGGTGGCTCCAAGATCCACTGCAAGGTAGTTGGTTGGGGTCATATCGTTATTTTTTATAATTGAGCAGGTAATTCTCAGCTTCTACATTCCATAGACCATTATGGGCTGCACAGAGTCTGGCGAGTTCAGCGAACATAGGATCGGTCTTTCCGAGCACCGCAAAATCCGCTATCGCAGTGAGAGGAAGGTCGATGTGTGTATAAATGAGTTTCTTACCACCCGGAATGGAAGGAAGGTTGAGTGTCGTGTCTATCACGGCGTTCAGGCCTCCGATATGGGTCACCAATCCTGCAGGATCCATTCCCTTGCCCATAAGATAGAGGGCTTCCTTCATGTCGTCCGTATTGCCACCGCTGGTGCCGACCACATGTGTTGATGCATAGTGCACGTTGTAGAAATTGAACGGAGCCTTGAAATCGGACTTTGAAGGACCTGAGAAGAAATTGAGGCAGCCGTCGAAGGCAAGTATGGCATCGGCCTGCTCAACTACTGCCGGGACAGGTGCCATGACCACTACCTCATCATATCCCTCCCCTCCTGTGATTGCACGGAGCTCGGCAACCGCATCGCAATCCTTGGTATTGACATACCTGAGGTCGATGCCGCGGCTGGCGGCAAATTCCTTAGTATAAAGGCTTGCCGCACGGTCCAGACGCGCCTGATCTATATCAGTGACGACGAAGAGGGCCGGATGACGGTCTTCACGGTGAAGCACATAATTGATACATGCAAGTCCCATAGGGCCTACACCGGCAAGGAGTGCAAGTCTGCCACCATCCTTGATCTCCATGGAATGGACATAAGACCCCGGAGTCGTGTGGTAGCAGGCATGCATGGCGCCCACGACACAGGACAGCGGCTCGCTGAGCGATGCCGGATAAAAGCCCTCTCCATTATATGGAAGCAGACATCCCTGATCCATCACTTCATGAGGAATGACCACATAGGTGGCATCTCCGCCAATATACTGATATGAGTATCCCGGAGCACTGAGCACACCGACAGGACCGCCCTCATATGTAAGGGCAGGCTGGATGGAGAACTTGTCACCAGGTTTGAAACTGTCCTGCCACTTCTTGCCGACCTCAACAATCTCTCCCGCAAATTCGTGACCGATGATGGTAGGATGGATGGCTACGTCATCAGGAACCCTCTTATGCTCGGGTCCCTGGTGTGATGATTTATATGAGGACATGCAGATGCTGTCGCTCACCACTTTGGCAAGTATCTCGTCTTCCTTGATCTGTGGAAGTTCGAATTCCTCGAGACGGAGGTCTTCTTTACCGTATAATCTGACTGCTTTGGTTTTCATGATGGTGTCTTTTAAAAATTAAGAAAGCATAACCTGACCTCCGGTGACAGGAATTGCCTGTCCGGTCTCGCCGGTCTGCTCTATTGCATAAAGAATTGCCTTGGTCACATCTTCAGGGTTGCATCCCTTGTGCATAGGCACCTGATTGAGATAGAAGGTCTTGACGTCATCCACAGTCTTGGCTCCCGGCACTTTGCCTGCTGCGAGGTACTGGATGAACAGGCCGTTGACAGGATTGCTCCAGAGCGGTCCGTCATAGAAGTTGCCCGGACATATGCTGTTGACCTTGACACGGAACGGAGCGAGTTCAAGGGCGAAGGACTGGGTGAGACCTATACCGCCGAACTTTCCACCGGCATATGCGAAATTAGCCTTTGAGCCACGCAGACCGCTCTTCGAATTGACCTGGATAATGTCGGCGAAATACTCCGGATCATAAGATGTCTCGATCTTCATTATATGGCTGGCCACCTTCGCACAGAAGAAATAAGCCTTATAGTTGATGTTCGTGACAAACTCGAAATTCTCAGGAGTCATGGCCTCCAGTCCACCTGCACGGAGGACGCCGGCATTGCTGACGAATGCATCCAGAGCACCGAAATTGAGTACGGTCTGACGCATGAGGTTATGAAGGCTTTCCATGTCGGCAACGTTGGTCTTCACGAAGATAGCCCTGTTGTTTCCTGCGATTTCATTGAAGGAATCGGCTGTCTTCTGCCCAACCGCCTCATTGAGGTCTGCGACAACGATGTTCGCACCCTGAAGCACAAGGTTGCGGGCTATCCCCTCACCGAACCCCTGAGCGGCGCCGGTAACTATGATGGTCTTGCCCTCGACACGTCCGCATGCCTTGGAAGCGCTGACCTTGCGGCGGTAATTCTCCACCTCCCAGTTGTCTATGAATTCGATCTGGCGCTTTGTCATCGGATGAGGTCCACCGAAGGCTGCTGACGAATACGCTATCTTCATGGCATCTGTGAACACATCGGTGACAATGGCGGCATTCCTGGCGTTATCGCCAACAGCGACAAGACCTATTCCCTTTATGAGGATCACCTTAGGAGTATGGCCGCGCTTTTCGACGTATGCCTCAATCTTTTTCTCGGCCTGTTTAAGGAGGTCATCCGCATCCTTCGGATCGATATAGATATATTCCGACTTGCAGTAAACAATCTCATCAGGGGAGAAAGGAACGGAGACAGCCTTGAACGCTTCGCGGCTTTCCGTAAACGAAGCCACAATGGCATTGCTGGTAATCCTGAGGGTCTTGAGTCCGCGCCCGCTGCGGCTGAGGATGGAGCGTATAGCCGGAACAGTCTCGGAAATACATTCACAAACAGGGCTATCCCCTTCCGGGATTGCAGGTAGCTTCGCTGCCAGTTTGGAGAATACTTCATCATATATCTTCTCTATCTCCTCTACGGAGTCGGCTCCCACGAAAATACCATGGTTCTGGAGGAAAATGACCTGAGGCTCCTTGCCGGCAGCAGCCTTGTATTCCCGGATCCTGTCATATACTTTCTTGAAAAGTGTATAGCCTGGATCCGTGTATGGAATATAAAGTGCATCCGGGAAAAGCTCCGCACATGCCTGCTGTGCATCTGCAGAGCACATCAGGGCATTGACGGCAGTGGGGTGCGTATGCACTACGAAGGTATAACCCATGCAGTTGTGGAGCGATGTCTCCACGGACGGGCGTCTGTCCTTCGTAAGGTTCGCATTTGCAAGGTCATTCTTGACCTGGGCCTCACGTTCTGCGCTATCCTTGCTGTATTGCTTCTCCCCCATCATGTTCAGGAGGGACCTGTCAAGGACAGCAAAACCTTCTTCGTCTATGGAAGCCAGGGCATGGCCGCTGGCCTTTATCCAAAGATGCCTGTCATCCTTGCATGAAGTGTTGCCGCCGCCGGCGATTACATAGCGCGGGTCGGCCCCGTACTTGCGGGAAATGGCTATCAATGATTCCAGTGTAGTCATATGGTTGCTTTAGTTATGATTTCATCACCTGCGTCAACGCTGTCGAGACCGGCCTGATGGGCGGCAACGTAGCATGCTCCTCGATAATTGATCTCACGGAGCTTTTCGCTCAAATGGTCACAATCCCGTGTACGCAGTTTTATCGGCTCAAGCGCAGGCGTATTGTGCTCCGAGCCGAAGGTCACCACGAAACCCTCATCCACAAGATAGGAAGCGTACTGTTCGAGTACGGCTGTGGTGTTGCGGGTTGTAATAAACTCTACCGAATGGATTCCCCTCCGCTTGAGTATGTCCGCGCATTTCTGCAGATCTCCTTCGAAATCGGTGAAACATCCCTTGGCGTCATCAGCCAGGAAAGGATAGGTCGGAATACCGCCTGCCGCCTTGATGATGTCACAGACAGTCTGCATAGGAAGGAATGCTGACGGATCCTCGGGAACGAATGCCGCGCCACCGGATTTCAGAAGGTTGCCGCGTATTTCATTCTCAAGGGCTGCCGGATTGTCAAGCGATGACTTGAGAGCCTTACCACTGAAGAGACGGGAATAGAAGGCCTCGACACCGGTATTGACGTTGGCCTCCACGGCAAGGCGGAGAGCCTTGGCGAGATGCCTTTCGCGGATGGAACCCTTTGTAAGTTCTTCGCGGACCTTGCCGAAATCGATGTTGAATCCGGCTCCAACGGCATCAAGATGGGCGTTGAGCTTACCGCACATCTTCTCCACCTGAGCATTGGATTCAGCCTTGACTGCAGCGAGCCGGGCGGCTTCCTGACCCTTGAGTATCACAGGATATGCCAGTCCCTTTCCGCTGAGATAGGTACGGCCGGGATTGTTAGGGTCATTGACCCTTACGCCGGCGGTCTGATCTTCGACATTGAGGGAGATGAACTCTATGTTGAAAAGGGGGAAGAGGCGGCGCATGCCGCACTCTTCACTCCACTGTCCATATCCGTCAAGCGAATAGAAATCGTTGATACCCACTACCTTCACTCCTTCCTCAGCAGACATGTCGAGTGCCTGCGGCACATCGTTGAAGGCGCTGAAGGAATAAGGAGTGTGGAGATGTGCGTTGACGTCGAGAATATTCATACTATATACCCTTCTTTGAACGGATCACCTGCTGTGCAGCCGTCATGTTGGTGGTAGGAGTATAGTCCTTGAGAGGGACCATCTTCTCATTGATCGCATCAAGGAACCATTCCGGCTGAGGGAAGAACGCTGCCTCAAGTTCATGGCAAGGCGTAATCCAGTTGCGTGAACCGAGCACCACAGGAGCGGCATCGAGATAATCGAAGCACATATCAGTGATATTGGCAGCAAGATCGTTGAGGAATGATCCGCGTGCGGTAGCGTCACCGGCTATGATGATACGTCCGGTCTTCTTGACTGACTCGATGACCTTCTCATAATTGAACGGTACCATGGTGCGTGCGTCTATCACCTCTGCCTCCATGCCGTATTTCTCCTTAAGCATGTCTGCAGCGGCAAGAGCACGGTAAAGGGTGGCTCCGATCGTCAGGAAGGTTACATCCTTGCCCTGACGCTTGACATCAGGCTCACCGAAAGGAATCTCATAATATCCCTCAGGCACACCGCCCTCATGGAACTTCTCACCCATGTCGTAAATGCGCTGGCTCTCGAAGAAGATGACAGGGTCGGTACCCTGAAGTGCTGCATTCATGAGACCCTTGGCATCATACGGAGTGACTGGGAACACGACCTTGAGACCCGGGATATGGGTACAGAGGGACGTCCAGTCCTGTGAATGCTGTGCGCCGTACTTGGAACCTACGGATACACGTACGACAACAGGCATCTTGAGGATATTGCCGGACATAGCCTGCCACTTAGGGAGCTGGTTGAATATCTCGTCTCCGCAGCAACCGAGGAAGTCGCAGTACATGATTTCCGGTATTACACGGCCACCGCACATGGCATATCCGATGGATGTGCCTATGATGGCCGCCTCGGAAATAGGAGAGTTGAACAGACGGTGATATGGAAGCGCTTCGGTAAGTCCGCGGTAAACTGCGAACGCACCGCCCCATTCACGGTTCTCCTCACCGTATGCAACGAGGGAAGCATCCTTGTAGAACCTGTCCACAACGGCCTCGAAGATACCGTCGCGGATATTGAATGTCTTCATCTTGCTGACCGGCTTGCCGTCCTTGTCAACATGGAAGCGCTCTTTGCCGGCGATCTGCTTGACGCGAGGATTGTCCTCAAGAGGCATAAGCACGTCAGGCTTGGCATCGCTCATGGAATCAACGCTACCGTTGGAGAACATCATGTCACCAAGAAGTTCGTTGTCCTTGACAAGGTCCATGCGAGGCGAGAGTTCAGGATCGATGGCAAGCTTGTAACAGTCGAACATTACGTCCTTGACAGATTTCTGGATAGCTTCGAGAGCAGCGTCATCAGCAAGGCCTGCGGCTTTCAATTTCTCACCAAAGGCAATGATGCAGTCTTCCTTGAGCCAGGCCTCGATCTCTTCCTTGGTACGGTATGAGGACTGGTCGCTTGGAGAGTGGCCGCTGTAGCGGTATGTCACGACATCGAGAAGGGCCGGTCCCTCCTTCTTCTCAAGGAGAGCCTTCTTCCTGCGGAATGCGTCGATGACAGCAAGAGGATTGTAACCGTCCACGCGCTCTGCATGCATCTCGTCAGGGTTGAACCCAGCACCGAGACGGGCTGCGAAATCATAGCCCATGGTCTCGCCGCGGGTCTGTCCACCCATAGCGTACTGGTTGTTCATGATATTGAACAGGACAGGAAGGCCACCCTTCATATCACCCTCCCAAAGGGTATGGAACTGGTCCATCGATGCGAAGGTCATACCTTCGAGCACAGGGCCGCGGCCCATGGCACCGTCACCGAGATTGGCAACGACGATACCCTTCTTGCGATTGACCTTCTTATAAAGTGCGGCACCTACTGCAATGGATCCCGAACCACCTACGATTGCATTATTCGGATAGATACCGAATGGAGTGAAGAAAGTATGCATTGATCCGCCGAGACCTTTGTTGAAACCGGTCACGCGTGCAAAGATTTCCGCCATTGCACCATAGAGAAGGAAACGGACGCCGAGTTCCTTGGTGGTGCCGGTGAATCCCTTCTTTGCGACTGCTACAGTAGCGCCGCCCCAGAACTCGTTCATTATCTTCTCGAGTTCGTCATCAGGGAGAATCTGGATTGAACGGAGTCCCTTTGCCAGAATCTCACCATGCGAACGGTGGGAACCGAAGATGAAGTCATCGGTATCAAGTGCATAGGCCATACCGACAGCGGCGGCTTCCTGACCGGCTGAAAGGTGGGCAGGGCCCGGGTTGTTGTACTCTGTTCCGTTGTATCCACCGGTGGTCTTGACAAGGTTGAGCATGGTTTCGAACTCACGGATCACAAACATGTCGCGGTAGATGCGGAGAATGTCATCCTTGGTGAAATTGCCTTCGGCAAGTTCATCCTTTACGGATTTGTTGTACTGGCAGACAGGGATTGGTTTGAAAGTGATTTCACCGGTCTGTCTGACGACCTGTGGATCTACATATAATGACTTAGGCATGGTATTGGGATTTAATTATTTCAATGTGAATATTGTTTCCTTGACTATTTCTGACACTGTAGGATGAGGGAACACGACTTCCTTGAGCTGCTCGACCGTCATCTCGGCCTCGATTGCTATGCAGGCGCTGTGTATCATCTCGGAGCAAGGGTTGCCGAGCATGTGGACACCGAGCACCTCGTGGTGCTTCTTGCCAACGATGACCTTGCATATTCCCTCGCCGCCTTCATTCTCGGCGACAAAGCGTCCGGCATATGCCATCGGAAGCTTGACCACAGTGCAGTCTGTACCCTTGGCCGCAGCCTCCTGCTCGGTAAGACCGACACCGGCCACCTCAGGATTGGTGTACACGACACCAGGGATCGCATCATACCTCATATGATCCTCGACTCCGCAAATATTATTGATTGCAACCTCGCCTTCACGGCTTGCAGTGTGCGCAAGCAGGCTGAAGCCCGTGACGTCACCTGCAGCATACACGTTAGGGATATTGGTACGCATGCGGTCATCCACCTTGATGCCGTAAGGACGTCCGGCAGGATTCTTTGCCAGCTCGATACCGAGATTCTCCAGACCGAAGCCCTGGATATTGGCACGGCGCCCCACGCTGACAAGTATCCTGTCACCGCTGACGCGGCAGGTCTTTCCTTCAGGATCCTCGTAAACGACGGTATTGCCCTCGATGCCGACGACCTTGCAGCGGAGATTGAACTCCACGCCCTTCTTCTCATATATGCCCTGGAGCATGCCGCTGATCTCATCATCAAGCGGTCCGAGTATCTTCGGAAGCATCTCGACAACGGTAACCTTTGTACCAATGCTGTTGAAGAAACTTGCGAACTCCATTCCAATAACTCCACCGCCGATGATGACAAGTTCCTTCGGCTGCTCTTCGAGGGAAAGGATCTCACGGTTGGTCGCAATGACGTCACCTGCATCCTTAAGTCCAGGGATAGGAGGAACCGTAGCCTCGGATCCGGTGCAGATAAGGAGGTTGCGCACCTGATAGTCCGCATCGCCGCACTTGATGGTGATACCTTCGGCAGAACGGCCCTGGATCATGGCCTCTCCCTTGACAACCTCCACCTTTGCGCCCTTCATCTTGGCCTTGACTCCACCGACAAGCTTGCGGACGACTTTGGTCTTGCGCTTCATTATCTCAGGGAAGTCAACTTCGGCGTTCTCCACCTTCACTCCATACTTGTCAGAATGTCTCGCATAATCAAACACCTTGGCACTGTAAAGGAGAGTCTTGGTCGGGATACAGCCCTCGTTGAGACATACGCCACCAAGTTCATTCTTTTCGAAAAGCACCACGCTGAGGCCTTTCGCACCTGCACGCTCGGCTGCAACATAACCGCCGGGACCCGCACCGATAATCGCTAAATCGTACATGATATGATATTTGTTTTAAAATTCAACTTCAAGGTTTTCTATTTCGACCGCGATCTGCTTGAGGAAACGGGTTGCCTCGCCACCATCGACAGCGCGATGGTCATAGGTAAGGGACAGGCCCATGTACGGCACAAACGCATACACTCCGCCGCCGAGGTCCTTAGGACGAGGGACGATGGTTCCGACCCCAAGGATAGCACTCTGAGGAACGTTGATTATAGGAGTGAACCATTCCACTCCGAAACCGCCGAGGTTGGATACGGTGAATGACGCGGCTTCCGGAGAAAGGAGGTCAGGATTCACGCAGCCCTTCTTCGCATCTTCAGCGATCTTCTTGAGCTGCTTGCTGAGACCGATTATGTTAAGTTCATCGGCATGGAGCACTGCAGGCACCATGAGACCGCGCTCGGTATCGACTGCGCAACCGAGGTTGACTGAGCTGAAGAGCCTCATGGAATCACCGAGGCAGTGGGAATTGAGGTTAGGGAACTTCTGGAGAGCCTTGACAACTGCAAAGCAGACGAAGTCATTGATGGTGATGTTGGCATCTATGCGGCCTTCCTCGAGAGCCTTCTTGGCCTTCTTGCGGAGAGCCTGTATCCTGCGGGCGTCAGCACCGAGCATATGAGTGAGCTGAGCGGAATTCTGCAGGGAATTGTACATGGACTTGGCGATGAGCTTGCGCATGTTGCTCATCTTGACCACCTGAAATTCGGAGCCTTCTCCTGCAATGTCCGTATGGTTAGGCTTGCACACTTTGAGGTCGCCACCTTTTGCCATTCCGGCAAGGCCGGAGCCATGCTGCGGTGCGGCATATCCGCCTTCCGCCATCTTTGCCCGGGCAAGTCCGCTAAGGGCCGGACGTGACGCAGCGGCAGCCTCGATATCGCGCTCTATTATCCGTCCGTAAGGACCTGAGCCTGCTACGGTGGACGGATCCACTCCCGTCTCTACCGCCAGCTTACGTGCACGCGGAGACACAGGAGCCCCGGCCACCACCGGACCGGAAGCAAAGGACGGCGCTTCCTCCTCAACCTGGACTGAAGACTCCTCGGACACAGCCTGCGCGGCACTATCCGATGCACCGCCCGCCGACGGCTTGAACTCGTCCACGGACTCGCCTTCGTTTCCTATCACCATTACGTTTGTCAGACAAGGGATTTCATCCCCGTCATTGAAGAAGCACGCAAGTACGGTACCGTCGAATTTTGACTCCTCCTCGAAAGAAGCCTTGTCGGTCTCGTAGCTGAACAGGACCTCGCCTGCAGATACTTTGTCTCCGACTTTTTTCTTGAATTCCGTTACAATACAGCTTTCGACTGACTGGCCCTGCTTGGGCATGATTACAACATTTGCCATTGTTATATCGGTTAAAGTTTTGCCTGATTTCAGTTATAACAAAGAAACGAAAAATACGGGGAACTTATTTCCCGAAAATAACATAAGGATTTATGTTTTTGCCAGACCGGAGAGGCGGACCCGAACTTTTGGCAAAAACATAAAATATATGCTATATTTGCAGTGAACCCATCCACCCGCTCCAATGATTGCAAAAGAAGACAGGATGCATTATCTCGCCCACCAGGGCAAAGATGAATTATGGGGGCTCGTATGCACCACAGTCGGCAAGCAGACGAGCGCTCCCCACACCCTCTATCCTTCGCTTCCCCACCCGGAAAAATATCTTTTCCCGGGCAGCGGCCGCACCCTTGACGAATACCAGCTGGTGTACATAACAAGCGGGCAGGGTTACTTCTGGAGCAAGTCATGTCCCCGCACGAAGGTCAGCGAAGGGGACATGATAATAGTGTTCCCCGGCGAAGAGCACGAATACTGTCCGGAAGAAGAAACCGGATGGACCGAGATATGGGTGGGATTCCGCGGAGACAGTCATCTGGATGCCATGATAGGCAATTTCTTCAGCAGGCAGAATCCTGTCCTGCCGATAGGCAGCAGCGATACCGTGTTCGACATCTATGGACGCATCCTGTATCTGGCAAATTCGGATAAACTCGGAAGCCAGCAGGCCATAGGAGGTTTCATCTACGCACTCCTGGGGTATGTCTATCACAAAATTGCCAACGCTTCGGCCACGAGGATAAAGAATCTTGAAAAGATACAGAAAGCCCAGATACTGCTGAGGGAAGACCTTTCAGCGCACATCTCCCCTTCCGAGATAGCCTCACAGCTCGGCATGAGCTATTCCCTGCTCCGGGACCAGTTCAAGACAATAACGGGGATGTCCATGGCGGAATACTCCCTCAACCAGAGGATGAACCACGCCAAGACACTGCTCACATCTTCCGACAAAAGTATAAAGGAGATAGCGTTCGAAACAGGCTACGAGTCCGCCAGCAGGTTCTGCTGCGCCTTCAAGCAATATGTCGGAATCACAGCATCCGAATTCCGCAATCAGAACAGACATTCGTCAGGGATGGTTTTATAACATATATTTCTTACCTTTGTGCTGTTAGTAGCATAGTTGGTCATGTTTCTCAAGATTTCTCTCCTGGCGATATTCTTCGCCATTATGATCGGTGTAGGCATCTATTGCCGCAAGACCGCGTCAAACGTACAGGGTTTCGTCCTCGGAGGACGCAATGTCGGTTCCTGGCTTACAGCCTTCGCATTCGGAACATCCTATTTCTCCGCCGTCATCTTCGTGGGATATGCAGGACAGTTCGGATGGAAATACGGCCTCGCATCAACCTGGATAGGACTCGGAAATGCACTTATCGGCTCCCTGCTGGCCTGGAGGATACTCGGAAGGCGCACCCGTCTGCTGACACAGCATCTGCACAGTGCAACAATGCCCGATTTCTTCGGCGCACGATTCGGTTCCAGGGCACTCAAGGTCGCGGCTTCAGTAATTGTCTTCGTATTCCTGATTCCTTACACCGCATCCCTGTATAACGGTCTGTCACGCCTGTTCGGCATGGCTTTCGGCATCGACTATGCATGGTGCGTGCTTGCCATGGCAATCCTGACCGGCATATATGTCCTGGTGGGAGGTTATATGGCAACTGCAATCAACGACTTCATACAAGGTTTGATAATGCTTGTGGGAATCTGCGCCGTGGTATTCTCGGTACTGAAATTCAACGGAGGTTTCACACAGGCTGTCCAGAGCCTTTCATCAATTCAGGCAGAAAGCGCACCGGGGCTTAATGGAGCGTTCGTTTCCTTCCTCGGCCCTCAGCCGATATATCTTCTTGGTGTCGTCCTTCTGACATCTCTCGGAACTTGGGGACTTCCTCAGATGGTCGGCAAATTCTACGCAATCCGTGACGAGGACGCAATCCGCAAAGGAACGTTCATCTCCACCATGTTTGCCCTGATCGTCGCAGGAGGATGCTACTTCCTCGGAGGTTTCGGCAGGCTGTACTCAGGGACCATCGAGTATACGGCAGCAGGAGCACCCGTATACGACAGCATTGTTCCTTCCATGCTCGAGTCCCTGCCTGACCTAATGATCGCCATCGTGATAATCCTTGTCCTTTCGGCATCGATGTCCACCCTGTCATCACTGGTACTCACATCAGGGTCCACCCTGACCCTGGACATCATAGCACCCGCCGCCGAACATACAGGAAAGCGCATGAGCGACAAGGCGAAACTCGGCTGGATACGCATTTTCGTATTGTTCTTCATAGCGGTCTCATCCGTCCTTGCAATCATACAGGCAAAGAGTTCGGTCACCTTCATCGCCCAACTTATGGGCATATCCTGGGGTGCCCTGGCAGGAGCATTCCTCGCCCCGTTCCTCTATGGCCTTTATTGGAAACGCACCACCAAAGCCTCAGTATGGGTAAGTTTTGCTGTCGGAGTCCTTATCATGTGCGCTTGCATGTACTGCACTTTCACAGGAAAGACCTTCCTTTCACCGTACTTCACTTCACCTATCAATGCCGGCGTACTCGCAATGCTTTCAGGAATGGTGGTCGTACCGGCAGTCAGTTTATTCTCGAAGGTCGCCGACAAGGAGAAGATAGACTCCATGTTCAAATGCTACGAACGCACAGTTACTGTAAAGGCCTCCTCTTCACTTGCCGATGAAGAAGAGGCCTGACAGACAGGTTAAGATTTCAGTATTCTACAAGCCAAGCTTGGCGATATATTCTTCCCTCATCTTGTACTTCAGGACCTTTCCTGCAGCATTCATAGGGAAACCTTCGACGAATTCGATGTATTTCGGGACCTTGTGACGTGCCAGATGCCCGGTGATATACTCGCGCATCTCAGGCTCGGTGATACTGCAGCCATCCTTCAGCACTATGCATGCCATTGCCTCCTCCCCATATTTCTTGTCAGGGATAGCGATGACCTGCACATCCTTCACGAAAGGATGAGTATAGATAAATTCCTCTATCTCCTTAGGATACAGGTTCTCACCACCACGGATTATCATATCCTTAAGACGGCCGGTGATGCGGTAGTTCCCATCCTCATCAGCACATGCCAGATCCCCGGAATGCATCCATCCATCAGCGTCTATAGCCTGTGCCGTGGCATCCGGCATCTTGTAATAGCCCTTCATGGTATTGTATCCGCGGGAGCAGAACTCCCCGTTTTCACCCGGCTTCACAGGCTCTCCGGTCTCAGGATTTATCACCTTGCACTGGACATGAGGGAACGGATATCCTACAGTGTCGCACCTGACGTCAATGCTGTCCGTCCATGATGACATCGTGCATCCCGGGGCGGTCTCGGTCTGACCGTAAACGCTCACTATCCCGCGCATATTCATCTCATCCGGCCTGGCAGCCCTGCGCATAAGTTCCGGAGGGCAGCCCGAACCGGCCATTATGCCCGTACGCATATAGGAGAAATCCGTCTTGCGGTAATCCGGATGGTTGAACATGGCTATGAACATGGTCGGCACCCCGTTGAAGCAGGTGATATGCTCCTGATTGATACAGGACAGCGAAGACTTGGCGGAGAAATAAGGCATAGGGCATAGTGTCGCCCCATGGGTGATCGAAGAGGTCATGGAAAGCACCATGCCGAAACAATGGAACATAGGAACCTGTATCATCATCCTGTCCGCCGTGGAAAGACCCATCCTGTCGCCGATACATTTACCATTGTTCACGACATTGTAATGCGTGAGCATCACTCCCTTCGGGAATCCGGTGGTCCCGGAGGTGTACTGCATGTTGCATACATCGTCCGGACGCACTTCAGCCGCCATACCGGCCACTGTTTCATACGGCACCATGGCCTTGCGCGCCATGGCTTCCTCGAATGTGAGGCAGCCTTTCTGCTTGAAACCTACCGATATGACATTCCTGAGGAAAGGAAGTCTCGAGCAATGAAGGGGCTCCCCCGCCACGCTCTTCTTTATCTCAGGACAGAGTTCGTTTATTATCTTGCGATAGTTGGAGTCAAGGCTGCTGTCAATCATGACAAGGGTATGGGTGTCGGACTGCCTGAGCAGATACTCGGCCTCATGGGACTTGTATGCGGTGTTCATGGTCACGAGGACGGCACCTATCTTCACCGTTGCCCAGAAAGTAATGTACCATGCCGGTACATTGGTAGCCCATACGCTGACCTTGCTTCCGGGACGGACGCCAAGCGACACCAGAGCCCTTGCAAAATCGTCAACATCCCTGCGGAATTCCGAATAAGTCCTGGTATAGTCCAAAGTCGTGTATTTGAAGCAATACTGGTCAGGGAATTCTTCGACCATCCTGTCAAGCACCTTGGAGAAGGTCAGATCGATGAGATCATCCTTTTTCCATACATAGTACCCGCTTCCGTCATGGTTGGGATAAAGTCTGTCCTTACGGCGCGGATCGACCCGTTCGAAACGCTCCATGTAATTGACGAAATATGGGAAGATCACGTCCCTGTCGACCATCTCCCGCATCCAGTCAGGCTTCCATTCCAATGAGACATAACCATCATAGTCAATGGAGGACAACGACCTCATGACCTCGGCCAGAGGGAAAGTGCCTTCCCCTACCATACAATATGCACCGCTGTCATCGCTGTCCCTCAGATGCACATGTCTGACATAGGCACCGAGGTTCTTGATTGAATCCACAGGGTTCTCGCCCTTGTCCCTGTATGGATGATGCACATCCCAGAGCACAGCGATCTGGTCACAGGCAAAATCGTCCATGAGCGCACGCAGAAGGGATGTATCCGAAAAGACTCCGCTGGTCTTGATAAGTATGGTCACACCCTTCTGACGGGCGAGCGGTATCAGACTGTCAAGATTCCGCCTTATCACGTCCTGTCTGTCCTCCTTTGCAAAGACACAGACATAGCCGGATCCCATATCGGACGCCAGGCGGATAAGGTCTCCGACTTCAGTCAGCATCCCTGCACCGTCTTCGGAAATATCGTTGGAACTGTCGAAGCACGGTATGGTCAAGCCACGCCCCCTGAGACCTCTGGCGGTCTGCATGACGGAATATTTGTGGAAAGGTCCGCCTATGCCCGTAAGTTCCGGGCTCTTGAATACATTATATACCTCTATCCCCGAGAAACGCATCTCGCAGGCGCTCTGCATAACCTCATCCCAGCCGAGATCGGTCCAGCCTCTTGTTGAAAATGAGAGTTTCAAGCCTGTTCCTCCTCGTATGCTATCTTATTGACAGCATTCAGGTATGCAAGCACGCCTGATGCTATGATATCCTTTGAGACTCCCCTTCCCGAATAAAGGCGTCCGTCGTGACGCAGACGGACTATGGTCTCACCCATGGCTTCCCGGCCTTCCGTAACGCTCCGGACCTGGAAATCATCCAGTTCGAAATGACGGCCGACAACCTTCTCTATTGCAAGGAATGCGGCATCCACAGGTCCGTCACCTATGCACACGCTTTCAAGCATCTCATCACCTTTCCTCAGTCTTATGTGGCAGGTAGGCGTCATAACATTGCCCGTATTTATCACAAAACTCTCCATATGGAAGGTTGGAGGCACCTGGAATGCCACAGATGCAACGATAGCATCTATCTCCTTGGCTCCTATTACCTTGTCACCGGATGAGAGGCGTACGAATGCATCATAGACCTTCCTGCTGTCCTCTTCGCCGAGGTCATATCCAAGGCTGCTGATGACATTGAGCACCGATGCCATGTCATCATGGACAGAGAGACGTATCTCATCGCTGCCGGAAGGCAGCCCCAGAGAAGTAGGAGACTTCGCACGGCATACTTCACACAACTTATGGATCTTGGCTATGACATGGTCAAGTTCGGTGAGTTTCACACCACAAACGGCATCGCATACATCAGCCTTTGCATTGAGGATGCGCGGGAACCTCTTGAGGGAGACCGTCGGATTGCCCATGGATACGACCTTGACCTCATCAGCACCGGCCCTGACCGCAGAAACCGCGCAGGAGTCAGCAAGATAGAGGTCATTGGAACAATACACTCCCAATTTGACTTCCGCCGGGATAGCCTCACGTATCTTCCTGATGGATGCGAAGAATTCATCTTCCAGAAGGTTACCGGCAGCATCGGCAACCGTTATTACCTTGGCGCCATTGCTGACAGCCGTATCAATGGCCGACATAAGGAAGTCGGGGTCACTGCGTCCGAAATCCTCGGCGACGAATTCTACCTCCGGGCAAAGGGCCGCACACGCAGCGACATTGTCAGCGACGAGCTTCAGGATTCCCTCCGGCTTCTTGTGGCAGAAGTATTCCATCTGGACAGTGCTGACCGGTACGGGCACCTGAAGCCTCGGATGCGCTGCATCCTTCAGTGCATCCCATGCCGTTGCCGGACTGGCGGCATCAAGTATATTGACAGGCACGGAGACCGTGCTGGCAGACACTGCTGATGCCAGGGATTTGACCAGGAAATAATCTGTCTTCCCATTAAGTATAGGGGAAGTTTCTATAACGGATACACCGAGCCCCGAAAGAAGTTTGGCGACTTCGATCTTGATCCGGAACGGAAGTGCGCTGCCGGAATTGTCCGCAGACTTCCGCAATGTAATATCGCAGACGGAAATGTTTCTTGCCATTTCTAAAGGTATTTTTCTACGTATGGTCTGAGTATAGCGTCAAGCTGTTCATTCTCAATGAGAAAACCGTCATGACCGAAAATTGAGTCGATCTCGTGGAAATCGGCATCCGGAATTATCTCCGACGCCTCCTTCAGAAGATCGGACGGGAACAGCTGGTCGGTAGTGATGCCGATCAGTATGCAGTGTGCCTTGATAGACCGCAGGGCGTTCTCCACGCCACCGCGTCCACGGCCTACATTCATCGAGTCGAGCGCATAGGAAAGGTACCAGTAGCCATAGGCATCAAAGCCCCTCCTGACAAGCTTGAGCCCCTGATAGCGCTGATATGACGCAGCTTTATCGGAGAATATCACATCAACGTCCTCCTCCTTCTGGCTGACATTGTATCCCATACTGGTCCTATACGAAATCAGGGCTATCGAACGGGCGCACATCAGACCGGCCTCGCCGCCGTGGATGTCCTCGGCTGCCATGAAGGTACTGTCAGCACGAAGCGCCATCCTCTGCGACTCATTGAAAGCAGTGAGGAACGGGAGAGCCTTGACGGACGTTGCAAGGAACACGGAATTCAGTATGACATCCGGCTCCATGTATGTCCACTCGACCGTCTGAAAACCTCCGATGGACGGCCCGAGCATCATATCTATCTTCTCGATCCCAAGATGCTTCCTTACAAGAATATTGGCATTGACGACATCCCTTATGGTCGTTTTGGGGAAATCAAGAAGATAAGGACGGCCGGTTGCCGGATTGATCGTTGCCGGACTGCACTCACCATATGGAGAGCACAGCATACTGACGCAGACGATATAATATTTGTCCGGATCGAAAAGCCGTCCGGGACCTACCATCTCGGGCCACCAGTCTTCCGGATTCGAATTGCCGGTCAATGCATGACACACCCACACAACTTTCTCCCCCGGTCTGTATTCCCTGGCGGAAGTGAAATAAACCAGGTCCGGAGAATCTATATACCCACCACACTCAAAATCAAAGCGGCGGTCCAAATGCAACACATGTCTTTCCATATCACAATATATCGCAGAAAAATAGCAAAAAGTATCCGCAAAGCCAAGTTTTTCACGGTTTTTCCATCACAAAGGGCATAAAAAAGGCCGGCTCAAAGCAGCCGGCCCGTTGAAATTGCTGAATAGGGATTATTTCTCGCACTTTCCGCACTCGCAGGCGAGGCACTTCCAAACCGGAGCAGCAAGAGCGCCACCGATGAAAGGAGCAACGATGAATACCCAGACATCCTTGAGAGCCTGTCCGCCGGCGAAAACAGCTGGTCCGAATGAACGGGCCGGGTTGACTGATGTGCCGGTGAGGTTGATGCACACGAGGTGGATGAGTACAAGGGTAAGACCGATGGCGAGACCTGCAAGGTTGCCGGCGCCCTTCTTGTCGTCAGTTGTCCCGAGAACAACAAGGACAAAGAGGAATGTGGCAACGATTTCGACGAGGCATGCACCACCTGCACCGCCAGCATTGGCAACACCGTTGGTGCCGAGTCCGGCAGGATTGCCCATTGCGCCAGGAGCCCCTGTCACCTTGACGATGGCGAAGAGGATAGCAGCACCGATGAGACCACCGATGAACTGACCGGCCCAATATCCGCATGCATCCTTCCAGCTCATCCTCTTGCTGAGGACGACACCGAGGGTGATTGCAGGATTGATATGGCAACCTGAGATTGCGCCGATGGTATAAGCCATCGCAATTACAGAAAGTCCGAATGCTGCAGCTGTGGCAAATACGCCAGCTGTATCACCGCAACCTACGAAAACTGCGGTACCGCAGCCCAAAAGTGTCAGAACCATTGTTCCGATGCACTCTGCAAAATACTTTTTCATGTTTAATTGATTATGGTTTAATGTTAAACGTTCACGTTCGAACAAATTTACAAAAAATTATTCAACATACAACAGCAGTCCCTTCAGATACTCACCCTCAGGATGATATATGTTGACCGGATGATCCGCACCCTGGCAAAGGCGGTCAAGTATGCGCACACTCCGTCCTGTCTGGGCAGCTGCGGAGAAAACGGTGTTGGCAAAAGTGATCTTGTCCACCACCTGGGAGCAGCTGAAAGTGAAGACGAATCCTCCCGGCGCCACTTTTGATATGGCTGCGGCATTCAGCCTCTGATAGGCCCTCAGGGCGTTGTGCAATGCTCCCCTGTGCTTTGCGAATGCAGGAGGGTCCACGATTATCAGGTCATATTTCCCTTCCTCACACTTACCGAGGAATTCTATGGCATCCGTGCAGTAACTCTCATAAGATGCAGAATCAGGATGATTGAGCTCCATATTCCTGTTGACCAGGTCTATGGCCCTTGCGGAAGAATCCACAGAATCCACGGAAACCGCACCCGCAGTGGCAGCATAGACGCTGAAACCGCCCGTATAGCAGAAAAGGTTAAGCACTTTCCTGCCTTTGGCAAGTCTCCCCACGAGGGCCCTGTTATCCCTCTGGTCAAGGAAGAAGCCTGTTTTCTGCCCCTCCTCCCAATTGACTATGAATTTCCTGCCGTTCTCCAGGACTTCATTCTCGGCACCTGAAAAACCGTCTCTTTTCCAAAGATAGCCGTCAACAAGATCCAGTCCGGCCTTGAAAGGAGCAGTCCCTGAGCTCTTGTCGTACACAGCTTTCAGCGAATCCCCGAAAACGGCTTTCAGAGCCTCGCAGATCCGGGTCTTTGACCTGAACATACCGACACTGTGGGCCTGCATCACGCAAACGCCGTCATACCAGTCGATGATAAGACCCGGAAGCCCGTCACCCTCACCATGTACCAGGCGGAAACAGGTAGTATCCTCAAGATTGATGGATGCACGCACGGAATATGCCCTTGAAATGGCATTGTACCAGAAATCGGATGCAGTTGGATCCCCGTTGAAACTCAACACCCTTACGGCAATGGAGCCGATCTGATAATGGCCACAGGCAAGGAACTGCCCGTCTGCGGTGTGAACGGCAACCAGGTCCCCTTCTGCCGGGGAGCCCTGAATCTGGGCTATCGCTCCTGAAAAAACCCACGGATGAAAGCGGCGCAACGACTCGTCACGCCCTTTTTTCAGTATTATCCTGATCATTTTTTATCTGATTCTGAGGAGGTGCAGGAGCAAGCTGTTCCGGAGTGAGAGGATGCTTCTCGGAAGATAGCAGCCTTAGATACATCTCGCGGCACACCCATGCATCGGTGGCCGCATACATCTGCTGGGACGGGCTCAATTCCGGAGCCTCCCAATTGGAAAGCTGCTGGGTCTTGGATATCCTGCACCCGAGGATGTTGGCAGCCATTTTCTTGACGCTCTTATCCCTTATACCCCACTCCCACACTATTTTCTGAAGGTCGACAAAACCGCGGGGCTCGTATTTGGAATAATATTGCAGGCCCCTGATATCATCATGGACGGCAGCTCCGACCTTGATAATATTCGGATTGGAGAGTATGGAGCAGACAAGTCTGCGCATACCCATCTTATGCACCCGGAAAAGATATGCACGGTCTGCCCCTGACAACTGAAGCAGGGCTGTATGCCTGTGAGGCTTGCCCGGTTCGAACACCGGACGGGTCTCCGTATCAAACCCTATCACTTTCTGCTGCTTGAGGTACGCTATCGCCTTCGCATACTCAAAACCACCTTTAGTAATCACATGTATGTCCCCAGGGAATGTCCCCTGCGGCATACTATCTATCTCTTCAGGCGAAATGCTAATTTTGTACATAAAATCCAGGCACTAGGAACAGTCCACTGCCACCTTCCGGTTCCGGGGTGACATAATAGATACTGACCTGAGGTTTGGCTATATTGTGAGTGAATAAATTGCCTTTCCTTAGAGCGTCGTAACATAACGATGTCACGATATCCACGGTACCGGCCATCCGGAAATCCTGCGAAACGAGTTTGCCGTATTTCACGGAACGTTCATTGGTTACGGAAACCAGACTGGCCAGGCTGGCTTTCAATTCATTGACATCAAAGGAGCAATCATCTACGACGAAAGCATTGATGGCCTCATCGGCCCCGGAGCCGGTATAGGAATCAAGAATTGATAGCATCAGGCTGTCGGGATTCGACGGTGAGGCCGGGAATACGGTCAGTTTCCCGTCCGGCACACCGGCACGCTTGCACGCATTACGGAAACTGTCCTCATACAGGTCGTAATCGGAATACTTACTGTCACTTATCACACTCAGAGAGAATTCCTTACCGGAGCGCGCCGCGGCAAGATTCCCGAACACATCATCCGTAGATGAAATGAAACGGATCCCGGACCCCGAAGCAGTCAGCAAAGTATCGATATCATGCGATGACAATCTGGAATACTGAGGACAGGCAAGAACAATCAGTTTGGCCGGGGCCTTGTGTCCTATCCCCTCGATATCATACGGAGTGATGTGAAAGACAGTGTCGACAGCCTCCAGGACGCAGCGGACAACTGACTCACGGAAGCGTTCACCGGAGATGACCGATGAGGTATCCACTATGCATGATATTGTCTCCCCGGCAAAATCAGGAAGGCCGTCAGGCCCGGCAGAACCGTCGACATTATCATGCAGGTCGCAAATTGACAGATAATCTGCAAGATGCAGGACATGCTCCTCGTCGCCGATGATATAGACATCACCATCAGGGTCCGGGCATGCTGTGGCCTGCAGCATCCTGTAATCATCGCCGTACCGGTCCTGAAGGATGGCGGAAACGAACGGATGCATGTCGGCGCCGGCCTCGGTTCTCATCACACATGAGACTGCGGCCGGAAGCAAAGCAAGAGCGGCAATTGACTTGAATTTCATCCCCGATGACTGATTGTAATGCAAATTTACAAAAAAACGGCCTTAAATACCGACAATACGGTAAACAATATTCTTAAGTACGTACAGGACGAAAGTCACCATAGGTACGAAAGACCAGTTCAGCGAGAATATCAGGGCGACAATCGCGGCCGCCACGACAGTCAGCGCCATGGCCAGCCTTTTGCCCTTCAGGCCGGAAGGGTCATCCTTATGGAACTTGAGGGAGAACATCGGTATCTCACTCACCAGCAGATATGACACAACTACGGACAGCAGAGGAATGAAAACCGGTCCCGAAGCCCATGTGGACAGGAGACTGGCCGGAGTGCTGGCCACGAAATAGCACAGCGCACCGCACAGGATAGCACAGGCAGGCGTCGGTAATCCTATAAAACTGTCATGCTGACGCTCATCCACATTGAACTTGGCAAGCCTGAGAGCGCTGAAAACAGCAATCACCAAAGGGATCCAGCATGTCCAGTTCTCCCCGAACGAGCAGGTTTTCATCAGGCTGTACAGCATGATGGAAGGCAGCACTCCGAAACTCACGAGATCACAGAGTGAATCCAGTTCCCTGCCCATGTCAGAATACGAATCAAGCGCACGGGCTGCGAAACCATCGAGGAAATCGAAGACAGCAGCAAGAAGCATCAAGGGGAAGGCGATGTCAAAGCGTCCCTTGAAAGCGAAAACCACCCCGATGACTCCGCATACGAGATTCATCGAGGTGACTGTATTTGGGATATACTTTCTGATAGACATTACTTGATACCAAGTTTCTTTGTAACATCCTTAGGGACCGCAGTCTTATGCACCATGATATCCAGGGTCTGATTGCGGACATATGCCTCAGAAGCATACCACAGGCCATCGAACTTGCCGGTCTTGCCCCATGAATTCTTCACCATGTAATATTTGTTGCCCCACTGGTCCTTGGCGATACCATAAATCTGCATGCCGTGGTCATCTGTGATGTTCTTCTCGTCGAATCCCTTCTGGCGTGTCTCCTGAGTGGCCTCCTTCTCGACTACAGGCTTGTCAGGCTTTGCCGCGGTCTCCTTCTTCTGAGCGTCTGCAGGTCCTACCCAGTGATCCTGATCGGAACCGGCAGCAGCCGTCTTTGCGACATCAACGAGAATGGCATAGCCGTCACGGGTGAAACCGGGATCGCTTACGTCTGCACCCCACGCCACAGTATAGCCGTTCTCAAGGGCATTGTCCAAAGTCGCCATCAACTCATCAATAGGGACATTGTATGACTTGTTCCAACGCCAGTTGTCACAAACCTCCACAGCGAACTGTGTATAGAATGGATGGTGTGTGTATGAAGTGATCGACACATAATCGTCAGGATTGAATTTCATGGCGTCACGGTATGATGCCGGGGTATATTCCTTTCCGTCAACGGTGAAAGACTCAGGATATTCTCCAAGATATGCTGAAAGAATTCCGTCGAAACCACGCTTCCACGCAGTTGTCAGGCCGTTGCGGTTAGGGACCTTGGCGACTGCCTGGACATAGGCCCTGAGGACTGCATCCAACTCTGACTGTGCCGGAAGAGGTGTGCCATAATTCATTCCTGTCATGGCCTCGTTCGGAACCATACCGTATTCACGTATGACGTCAATGACATCATCAGCCTCGGAACCTGCTCCGAATGTAAGATTCCCGTCCAGACGGACATACTTCTCCGCACGGTCAGAATACGAATGGCTCACGACAAAGAACTCGGACAGATCCGGATATTTAGCTTCATCCTTGATATTGTTGATCCTTATGATTTCCGACTCAACGAAACCTATGGCAGAAAAAGCCCAGCAGGTACCGCTGGATGCCTGATTCTTCACTGAAGTGATAGGGTTTGCCTTGACTGTCTCGAACTTGTAGTCAGGCCATTCCACTTTCGGCTTGGCCTGTGCACCGGCAACTGCGGAAAAAGCGGCAATTGCGGCAAAAACAATATAAATTCTCTTCATCATATAGATTGATTTGTATTTGACCATTTGTACAAATTTAGAAAAAAATTCCCAATAGTATAGAAGCTGTTTTGAAATTTGTCACCGAAGTTTATCATGAGATATTTTCGAGCAGGTTTGATGCCTGAACGAAGGAGTGCAGTTGTTGCTGCATGACTGAGTGAAGGCAGCAAAGATGACGAAAAGATCCTTAAGAATCGAGATTGATAAATTCAAAACAGCTTCTTACCTTTGCAAAGGAAATCAGGATAAAGATGGCCAGCTATATCATATTCGATTTTGACGGCACCCTGGCTGACACCAATGCCGGGATCATTGCCACTTTCAAGAAGACAATGGAGATACTGGGCATCCCTTCGCCTACTGACAGCGAAATAACCGCCACAATAGGACTGCCGCTCAAGAAGAATTTCCTGGTAGCGGTCAAGGGGATAAGCGACGAACTGGCCGACGAGTGTGTAAGGACCTACCGCAGCGTATTCGACGAGACTGCCATTCCGACAATCAAAGCATTCCCCGGCGTAAAGGAAACCCTCACTTCACTTCAGGAAAGAGGGATACGGATGGTGATTGCCACATCGCGCAGCCACCGGTCCCTGAAACTCATATCAGACAATCTTGGCATAAGTCAATATTTCTGCGACGCCTATTGCGCAGAAGATGTCCAAAACCATAAGCCGGCCCCGGATATCGTCAACCTGATTCTGAAAAACCATGGTATAACACCTGATGACGCATTGGTGGTCGGAGACACCACATTCGACCTGATGATGGGACAGGCCGCAGGATGCAAAGTATGCGGTGTCACCTGGGGCAACCACACGGAAGAAATGCTCAGGCAGGTCAATCCTGATTACATCATCAACTCAATTGAAGAACTGAACGTAATCTCCGGAACAATTTTACTCTGATTTTAATTTGAAAATAACCGGGAAATCAAAAGTACACTTGACCTTTTGCCCGTCCGCCATTGCCGGAGTCCATTTCGGAGATTTGCTGACCACTCTCACAGCTTCCTTGTCCATTGATGGACACGCACTTTCCAATACAACAATATCCGTGACATTGCCCTCTTCATCAATTGTGAACCTCAACTTCACAACTCCCTCCACACCGTACCTTTTCGCGTTTTCCGGATAAACCAGCATGCCGGACACCCATTTTGCAAAGGCATTCTTATCACGCCCCTTGAATTCCGGACTTTTAAAAGATTTCCAGAAATCATTATGCTCAATGTTGTGCTGGACAACACCCTCGTCTGAATAAACCACTTTGATATCCCCGTCAGACGTTGCCTTATCCCATGCAAGGAAATTTGTGATTTCCAATGCATCAACATAGGCTTCAAATATCTCTCCGACAGAGTAATCCGTGCTGACACTCTGGTCATCGAATATAAGAATATTCCTGCTGTCAACGTCAAGGAATCCGCACAGGTCATAAAGAATCCTGGTATCCAGGCCCTGAACATATGTATCGCGGATTATGTCGTGTACGACCTCTCGTCCATCCATTTTCGGGTAATCATCCTTCTTTTCATGGACTCTTTGTGAGAAGATCAATTCTTCGTCCGTCAGGTTCACCGACATATCCCCACCGTCATTAGGGAAACAACATTTCAGATAATTCCGCGCCGCATCATGTCTCGTACTATCAGTCACGAGATTTCCGATAATCTTTGCATACTCTTCTACCGGAATGATCACGGAAATGGAATCCGTCCTTGATGGATTACAATATACGTTTTTTACCGATACTCCGAAATCGGACAACAGGACCAGCAACAGGCCGTTGGCATCAAGGGTTTTCTGCATGCTTCTGGAATATGCGGCCACCAGTTGGGGCTGCTGGCGCTTGAATCTTTCATATAAGCCGGGATCAGCGACGGAATATGTGAACACCAGACTCTCCTCATCCATTTCAAGAGATTCTGTAGTGAGTGCGCCATTGGATTCCGGAAGCCTGGAGGATATGACAGACATGATGTCATCCAGGCATCTCTCCGCCCAATCCGTCCTGGAATAAACTTGACCTGACACAGGGATACTGGAAACGGCGATCAACAACGAGATCAAAGGAATAAAGGACTTAGCCCGCATAATTTATCTTATTAATTTACAAGCAAATATAAGAAAAGCTAACATAATTAACAAGAATCCCACAGATACTGACCGTGTGTGCCGCTGCAGAAGGAGTGTCATTCCTGGAGGCATCTCCCCTTTAAAAAGCCTCCAGGAATGACACTCCTTCTGCAACATAGCAACAACGCAGAAAAGGCGCATCCCAACGCGCCCGGCGGAGGCGGGACGGAGCTCTTGCGATGTCGGTAGGCCGGGAGCCGCGGGGGCAGCCACGACAGTGGCGGGTAAGGGGGCAGGGCCCCTTCACAAAGAAGGCGGCCGGAATGAACCGGTCGCCTTCTTTACGTTATGCGGATTCAAATTACTTTGTGATGACGCGTGCCATTTCACAAACCTTGTTTGAATAACCCCACTCGTTGTCATACCATGCGCAAACCTTTACGAAGGTAGGGTCGAGCTGGATACCGGCCTTGACATCGAAGATGGATGTGCGTGCATCGTTGCGGAAGTCGGTGGAGACAAGAGCCTCGTCGGTGTATCCGAGGATACCCTTGAGCTCACCCTCTGAAGCAGCCTTCATCGCTGCGCAGATCTCCTCATAGGTAGCAGGAGTCTTGAGCTCGCAGGTGAGGTCAACGAAGCTGACGTCAGATGTAGGGACGCGGAGTGACATTCCGGTAAGTTTGCCGTTGAGCTCAGGAAGAACCTTGCCGACAGCCTTTGCAGCACCGGTAGATGAAGGGATGATATTCTCGAGGATACCACGACCACCGCGCCAATCCTTCTTTGAAGGACCGTCAACGGTCTTCTGGGTAGCGGTAGCAGCGTGAACGGTTGTCATGAGACCGCGGACGATACCGAACTTGTCATTGAGGACCTTGCTGATAGGGGCGAGGCAGTTGGTGGTGCAAGATGCGTTGGAGATGATTGCCTGGCCAGCGTAGGTCTTGTCATTGACACCATATACGAACATCGGAGTAGCATCCTTTGAAGGAGCGGACATGATAACCTTCTTGGCACCTGCTTTAAGGTGTGCAGATGCGAGCTCCTCTGTGAGGAAGAAACCTGTTGACTCAACTACAACGTCAACACCAAGTGCACCCCAGGTGATGTTTGCAGGGTCCTTCTCAGCGAAGACCTGGATCTTGTTACCGTCAACGATGAGGTAGTTGTCCTCAACCTTGATGTCATGCTTGAACTCACCGTGTACTGAATCGTACCTGAGCATGTAAGCGAGATAATCTGCGTCAAGAAGGTCGTTGATACCTACAACCTGAATGTCGTTGTTGAAATTCTCAACAGCTGCACGGAATACCATACGGCCGATACGGCCGAATCCGTTAATACCAAGTTTGATCATTTTTTAGTTTTTATAAAGAGTTAAACTTAATTCCAACCGTGCCTCCCAAAATTTGGCACGCAAATTTATCAAATTTTAATGTGAAAATCAATTATCTTTGTGATATTATTAACATGCTTATGCACATTCTTGTCACCAACGATGACGATTACACCGCACCCGGCCTGCAGGTCCTTGTAGAAATACTACGCGGATTCGGGGATGTGACGGTCGTAGCGCCCAAATTCCAGCAGTCGGCGATGTCCATAGCCGTCACCATGGGAGGCAGGCCGATCGCTGTCAAGAAACTTATGGACACCAAGGGGGAACGATGGTGGTATGCGGATGCAACCCCTGCAAGCTGTATCAAGTTCGCCTTGAACGAAATCTTCATTGACAGGAAACCTGACCTTGTAGTCGCCGGAATAAACCATGGGTCCAACACCGGGTCCGCGACCATCTATTCCGCCACACTTGGCGCGGCCGAGGAAGGCGCACTGGCCGGAATCCCATCTTTCGGAATATCCATGGATGACCATGACAGGAATGCTGACCTGAGCGCGGTGCGCGAATTCCTCCCCGGGATCCTGAAAAAGCTCCTGAAGCACCGCAGACGCAAATTCGGGCTTTATTACAACATCAATTTCCCTAATGCGGGGAAGAAAGACATCAGGGGTATAAGAATCTGCCATCAGGGCATCAACCATTGGGAAAGGGAGTTCACGACCTACGACACCGGGCTTCCCGTCAAGCCTGTACTGGAGGAAGGAGAAAAAGCATATATGATTGTCGGTGACCTGGCCGACAACGACAACAATATCGAGCCGGCCGACCACCATTATGTTGCATGCGGTTACATAACGATAGTGGCCTTGAAGACAGACAGGACAGATTACGAAGAGACAGGACGCCTGCGCGACCTGGAATTTGATTGCAATTTCAGATGAAATATTACATCATTGCCGGAGAAGCATCCGGAGACCTTCACGGTTCAAACCTCATACTCGGGCTCAAGGAAGAAGACCCGGAGGCATCTTTCCGTTTCTGGGGCGGAGACCTCATGAGCGCCGCCATAGATCCGTCAGGGAACGCGGAACCCGTACGCCATTTCAAGGAAGGCGCGGTAATGGGTTTCGGCGACGTACTTGTCAAAGCCGGCAAACTGCTGGGCAACATCAGTTTATGCAAGAAAGACATAGCCGGATGGGAACCTGATGTCGTGATATTGATAGACTATCCCGGTTTCAATATGAAGATTGCAAGGTTCTGCCATGGAAAGGGCATCCGTGTATTCTACTATATAGCCCCGAAGACATGGGCCTCCCGGGAGAGCAGGAACAGGAAACTGCGCAAATATATTGACCGTCTGTTCATCATATTCCCTTTCGAAATTCCATATTTCACAGAGAAGCAGGTGCCGTTCATTTACAAAGGCAATCCGCTGATCGATGCCATCGATAGCCACGGATATGAGCGTCCGGTAGCAGGAAAATACATCGCACTCCTTGCGGGCTCGAGAAAAGGCGAGATAGACAGGATGATGCCGGTATGCATGGAGGTTGCCGACAGGCTCGGAGTCGACGTCGTAATTGCGGGAGCTCCGGCCAGGAGCGAAGATGACTATCGGAAACATATCGGGGACCGTAAGAACGTCACATTGCTGTTCGGACGCACGTATGACATCCTGAGATTCGCCGATGCTGCAATAATCAATTCCGGCACAGCCTCGCTTGAAGCCGCACTTATATCCACTCCGCAAGTTGTTTGCTGGAGCACATCTCCCGTCACCGCATTCATTGCAAAGTACATCCTCAAAGTCATGGACCACATCAAGTTCATTTCCCTCGGTAACCTTTGCATAGACCGTGCGGCCTTCAAGGAACTGGTACAGGATGATTTCACCGTGGACAAGGTTTGCGAGGAAGTCTCGCGCCTGCTCAACGATGCCCCGTACCGTCAAAGGATGCTTGATGACTATGACGAAATACGCCGGAGCCTTGGCGGGTCCGGCGCATCACGTTCTGTCGCAAAAGCAATGATTGAAGAAATCAATAAAGCTTGAGGAATACCTCTATTGCCTGATACTCAGCCATTCCGAGATCATTGTAATGGCGGGCAGTAGCCTGTGTCCTGTCCTCGGCACGCTGCCAGAATTCACGCGGATCGTCTCCCGGGAACGGCACTATGTCCTTCTGGGACAGATGATGGTAAATTGCATAGCGTTTCTCCACGACTTCGTCCGGGCTCAGAGGGACGGCCATATCGACACGGCAGAGTTCCCATTCCATCCATGCGCCGCGGTACATCCAGACATTGCACGTCCCCACCCACGGTTCTCCTTCTTCACGAAGCTGTTCAAGGGCCTCAAGAGCCGCTTCCGTACATACGCGGTGGGTGCCATGAGGATCAGCAAGGTCACCGGCCATATATATCTGATCCGGCTGAAGGTCCTTCATCAGTTTCTTGATGATATCCACGTCCACCTGAGTGCTTGGCAGTTTGAGGGTGGAACCGGACTCATAGAACGGAAGGTTGAGGAAATGGACATTCGTCTTGTCATTCAGACCGAAACTGCGGACAGCGCCCTTCGCTTCGGAACGGCGGATGGCCGCCTTTACGGAAAGAAGTTCACGAGGCTCAGGCTCTCCGGCAACCTTTGTCTTTATCACAGCCTCGATTTCATCCCGCTTGTTCCCGAATCCGAGTTCGCAAGCCGCATCCATATGCTGCACAACCACATCATCATGCACAGCGATGCTTCCCGATGTTTCATATGCCACATGGACATTGTGCCCCTGATGCACCAGACGGATGAAAGTACCGCCCATCGATATCACGTCATCATCAGGATGAGGTGAGAATATGAGCACTGTCTTAGGGAATGGCTTGGATGAGACAGGCCTTGTGCTGTCGTCAGCATCAGGTTTTCCTCCCGGCCAACCGGTAATGGTGTGCTGGAGGTCATTGAACACGTCGATATTGATCTTGTCAAATGGTCCATACAGGTTGACGAGCTCGCTGAGGGAATTCTCAAGATAATCCTTGAGCGTAAGTTTCAGGATAGGCTTGCCTACTGTCTCGCAAAGCCAGATGACAGCCTTGCGGCGGAATTTCGGTGTCCATTCGCATGGTCCTATGCGCCATGGAGCGACAACCCTGGTGAGCATGCTGGCAGCAGTCTCATCGACATAGAGACGGACATTGCGATGATGCTGGAATATCGAAGCCGGGCAGGAATTGTTCGCCTTCATTTCGACCATATTCTTCACCACGTCCGCCTTGCCCTCACCGAATGCCATGAGAATCACCTGTCTGGCACTCATCATGGTATCTATGCCCATGGTGATGGCCATGGTCGGAGTCATATCTATGTCACCGTTGAAGTTCTCAGCCTGACGCTTGCGGGCCTGGTATGTAAGAAGCACCGCACGTGTGCGGCTGTGCCCAGAAGCACCTGACTCATTGAATCCGACCTGTCCTTTCTCACCGATTCCGATCACAAGAATGTCCAGTTCACTGGCCTTACGGTCATATTCCGCGCAATAATCACTCAAGGCGGAAGCGTCTACCGTTCCGTCAGGAATATGGATATTTTCCTTGGCAATGTCTATCAGGTCAAGGAATTCCTTATGGAGCTTGTAATTGCGGCTCTGCATCTCATCACTGCGTACCGGATAGTACTCATCAATGGAGTACACCTCCACATTCTTGAAAGAGACAGTCCCTTCCTCATACTTGCGGACAAGCGACTTATACAAGGAAATAGGCGTCTTTCCGGTTGTCAGTCCCAACTTGAAGAGTCTTCCCTCACCGGCTGCATCAAAGCCATTGACAGCAGCAGCGATCACATCGGCGACCTTTTCACTCGCGGAGGACTGAAGGTCATAGATATCAGTAACGATCTTTTCGAAACTGTGCAGGATTCCCTGAGGGACTTTATCCTCAAGCAATCCGCCATCCTTTGGTAAAGAAAAATGTCTCATATTGCTTAAATTCAATAAACTCTTTCTCCAAAAATAGCAGTCCCGACCCTTATGATTGTCGCACCATATTCCAGGGCCAGCCACCAGTCTGCCGACATTCCTATCGACAATTCCTTGAAGTCTTCCAGTTCAGGGAAAAGGTCCTTGACATAATCGTTGAAGTCACTTATACGCGAAAAATCAGCTCGAACCGTTTCCTCATCGTCAGTATTAGTGGCCATTCCCATAAGCCCGCATATCCTGACATTCGGATACCTGCGTCCGTCACTGTTGACCACGTTGAAAAGTATATCCAATATCTCCTCCTCATGAAATCCCTGCTTGGTCTCCTCCGCCCCAAGGTGGAGTTCAAGCAATACCGGGATCACCCTGCCGTTTTCACTCCCCCATTTGTCTATGGCCTCAAGAAGTTTCAACGAATCCACTGACTGGACCATGGCGGCATACGGGAGGACCAATTTCAATTTATTGGTCTGGAGATGCCCTATGAAATGCCACTTTATATCGGACGGCAGCGCCGGCACCTTCGCGGCAAATTCCTGGGGACGGGACTCTCCGAACACGCGATGACCGGCCTCATAGGCCTCGAGAATGGCTTCGACGGGATGGAATTTCGAAACTGCCACCAGATCCACGCCCGGTGACAGTTCATTCCTAATTCCATTGAGCCTTTCTGAAATCATCCTGAAAATAACTAACGGCGTTTTCTCTGCTGCTCCTTAAGTTGCTGTTCCTGAAGTTTCTGGGCAGCCTCGAGTTTCTGCTGCCATTTGCTCTTCGGCAGTGGCTTGCCTTCTGATGAGCGCACTTTTGCAAGTATCTTCTCAGGATGCACGAACCACTTCTTGATAACCCAGTTCTGGATAATGGAGAAGAATTGGGAGAGAAGGTAATAGTAGCTCAATGCGGCTGAAAGGCTGTTACAGATGAAGAACATCATGATAGGCATCATCCAGACGCTCATGAACTTCATCGATGCAGCGCTCGGATCGTTGGAGGCAGCCTGGTTGGACATGGTCATCTTGGAGTAAACCCACATGGTCACAGCCATGAGAAGAGCGAAAAGTGACAGGTGGTCTCCGAAGATAGGCACCTTCGTGCCATAATCGATGATGCTGTCATAAGCAGAAAGGTCATGGCACCACAGGAAAGGCTGCTGGCGGAGTTCTATGGAAGCCGGGAAGAAACGGAACATTGCCCAAAGAATAGGGAAAGTCAGGAGCGTAGGGAGGCAACCTCCCATAGGACTGACATTCGCCCTCTTGTACAGGTCCATGGTGGCCTGCTGTTTCTTCATTGCATCCTCCTGCTTCGGATATTTGTTATTGATCTTCTCGATCTCAGGCTTGAGGGCGGCCATCTTGGCTGATGACAGGAATGACTTGTTGGTGAACGGCATCACGACTACCTTTATGATGATGGTCATAAGAAGAATGATGATACCGAAATTGTCAAAGAACTGATGCAGCCAGTTGAACAGAGGGATTATGACGAACCTGGTGAACCAGCCGACCAGCCATCCTCCAAGAGGGATTATCTTCTCGTATTTCCTGTCGAAGGACTTGAGTGTCTGGAAATGGTTCGGGCCGAAATAGAACTCGAACGGCACCTCGACATTCTCCGAACGTTCAAAGTCCACGCGCATCTTTGCACTACAGGACATAAGGTCACGGGACGCGTCATCCTGAGGTATGAAATTGATGCTCAGCTCTCCTGATGAGAATTCCTTCGGAGCACGCATGATGGCTGAGAAGAACTGCTGCTGGAATGCGAACCAGCTCAGCTTCGAATCCACGCGCTTGCTGCCGCTGCGTCCGCGGCCTATTTCCACAGGCTTCTTGTCTCCATCATAATAGAAATCAAGTTTGGAGTAGGTGGATTCATTCTTGTACCCCTTCTCCATCCTTGGGATGACGGCATCGAAATCAAGATCGAAAGAACTTACATTACGCGGAATGACTTCCCCCATCCCGACAAATGCCAAGGTATTGTCAAGGGCATAACTGTCCTCATGCAACACGTATCTCTGCTCTATGCATCCGCCTCCTGAGAAAGGCAGGCGCATCACAATGGAAGAATCGGTCTGTGAGGCTATCTCGAAATTGAAATCCTTGGTCTCTATAAACTCTCCTGTATAGAGGCTGATGGAATACATGCACTTATCAGGCCTGAGTATATAGAGGTCGGTACTGTCATAGTTGAAATAATCCTTGACAAGCACGGACTGCGGCCTCGCGCCCTTCGTGGTGAATTCAACCTTTATCTTCGCATTCTCGAGCACTGCCACCCGGGCTTCAGCCTTGAAGGCCGATTCAAGTGACGAATCCTTATAAATCGCAGTCGCGGAAATAAGAGAATCTATCACGGCAGCCTGGGCCGCGGATGCATCCACAGCCGGCAGATTGGCTATCTGCTCTGCAAGCGCAATCGAATCGAGCTGCGCCTGGATGGCCATCTGCTTCCTGGCGCGGTTTGTCTGGATGGCTCCGAAACCGAATAATATTGCGATGATAAGGACGAATCCGATTGCCGAATTTTTGTCCATTACTGCTCGCCCTCCTCTGCCTTGCGGATCTGCTCCTCAAGAGCCTTGAGCTCAGCCTTGGCCTGCTCTATCCTCTCCTTCATCTGGTTGATCAAAGGTTCGCTGTTCTTCGAAGCGGAGAAGAATCCTATATTGTTCTCATAGGTGACGATATCCTGCTGAAGGGCATTGTACTTCTCCACAAGCGCATCCTTAGGACTGCGCGGACCCTTTCCACGTAGTGCCCCACCCCTAGGCTGGGCATAGAGAGGGAATTTCTGCTGCATCGCATCCTTATATTCAGATGCGATACCGTCCTTCTCCTTGAACGGGACATGCCCGATAGCACGCCAGCGCTCGGTGAATGCACGCATGGCCTCGGCATTGGCTGTCTCATTATCGGTCGGCTCGAATGCAAGGATCTCCTGCACAAGGGCCTTCTTGGCTTTCAGATTGCCGTAAAAATCATTCTCCGGTGTTGAATTCGCATCCCTCTTGGCGAAGAATTCATCGCATGCGCCACGGAATTTCTTCCAAAGCTGCTCACTCTTCTTACGAGGCACGGCACCTATCTCCTTCCACTGCTTCTGCAATGCAATGAACTGGTCGGTAGCCTTCTTCCACTCGGTACTTTCCTTGAGTTCCTCAGCCTGGCGTATGATATCGAGCTTCTTCTCAAGGTTGTCGTTCATATTGCCCTTGAACTCGGTATAGTATTCGCGCTTGCGTGCATAAAATGCATCACAGGCAGCACGGAAACGGTCGTATATCTTCTGATTCTCCTTCTTGGTTGCGAAACCGATCTTCTTCCACTCGGCCTGGACATCCTCGATCTCCTTGGAAAGGGTGTTCCATTCACCGGAAGACTTGACTTCCTTTGCAGCAATCTCCTCAACCTTCTCGCATAGAGCGGTCTTCGCCACAAGGTTCGCGGCCTGCTGCCCCTTGATCTCCTCGAAATGAGCCTGATACTTCTTGTTGATGACAGCGGTGGCAGCCTTGAAGCGGTTCCATATATCGTCACGCTTCTCCTTGGCCACAGGGCCGAACTCCTTCCACTGCTCATGAAGCTTCTGCAGTTCATGGAATGCAGAGACGACGTTCTCATTCTCGGAAAGCTTCTCCGCTGCCGAGCAGAACGCCTCCTTGGCCTCGAGATTCTTCTTGAAATCAAGGTCGCGGAGATCACGGTTTATCTTGACCATGTCGTAGAATTTCTCGACATAGAACTGATATGTATCATTTATATCGCGGTATGCGGTCGCAGGGACAGGACCGGCTTCCCTCCAGCGGTTCTGAAGTTCGCGGAAAGCCGGGAACTGAGCGCTAACATCCTCCTCGTTCTCAACAAGAGCCTTGAGTTCCTCGATAATGGCCTTCTTGGCAACGAGGTTCTCCTCTCTCTGGGAATCCTGCTGCTTGTTGAATTCCGCGCGTTCTTTCTTATAGTCGGAATAGAGAGCCTTGAAATTCTGTTCCACGGCCTCGAAAGGATTGTTCTGGCTGCCTTCGGCGGCAACATCAGGATTCTCTCCCTTCAACTTGGTAAGGAGCTTGTAGAAAGCGGACTTGATGGACTCGGCCTCCTTGGACCTGGACATGCGGTCCGCGCTTTCCTTAAGGTTCTGGAACATATCGGAAAGCTCGGCAAGTGTCTTGTCTGCGAAATTCGATACCGACTCCTTCACATCATCAACCTTGTCCTCAATTGCATCCGCAATGTTTTCCTTGGCTTCGGCCAGGTTCTCCTTGGCTTCTGCGATTTCCTCCTTGATTTCTCCGACCACTTCCGCGGCCTTTTCTTCTACGTCTGAAATGATCTCTTGGATCTTCTCAGGAATGTTATTTTCGCTCATGTTTCTAGAGTTTGTATAAGGTTATAATTGACAAATATAAGAAATTTCAGCAAATTCCGTAAATTTGCCGTACAAATAAACAGTATTATGCGAATTGACATCCTATCTGTCGTCCCCGAACTGCTGGAGAGCCCCCTGAGCCACTCCATCGTCGGACGCGCAATCAGGAAAGGTATAGTTGAAATCCACGTCCACAATCTCAGAAAGTACGGTATCGGTCCGCGCAAGAACGTGGATGACTATTCCTATGGCGGAGATGCCGGCATGGTGATGATGGTCGAGCCTGTTTTCCGCATGATCGAGGAACTCAAGGCCGAAAGGGACTACGACGAAATAATATACATGTCTCCGGACGGAAATCTCCTTGACCAGGGAATATCCAACGAGCTGTCCCTGCTCGGCAACATAATAATACTATGCGGGCACTACAAGGGGATAGACCATCGCATACGCGAACACCTGATCACACGTGAAATATCTGTGGGGAACTATGTGGTAAGCGGCGGTGAAATCCCGGCAGCGCTCCTTGCAGATTCCATTGTACGGCTGATTCCGGGGGCCCTGACAGACGAGACATCGGCTTTGAGTGATTCCTTCCAGGACAACCTGCTCTCCCCTCCCGTCTATACCAGACCGGCCGATTTCAATGGTTGGAAAGTCCCGGACATCCTTCTCAGCGGCAATCCGAAACTGATCCAGGCATGGCAGGACGAGCAGGCTCTCGAACGTACCAGGCTGTTGAGGCCGGAACTGCTGAAATAATATAGCGCTGCGCGATAACAATCATAGTTAATAAATTATTTTAAAATCAAATTACGGCAATCCGAAAAAATTTTTAGAAAAATATTGCGGATATGAAAAATTGCCGTATCTTTGCCTTTGGAAATGAAACAACTCTACTCCGGGTTCTTCCGGAGACTTCTAACCAACAATAATTAACCTTCTTTAAGGTATACACTACTAACTAACCGTAAAACCTCGCTGTGACAGCGAGGTTTTTTCGTTTTTTACTATTTTTGTAACAAATATGAAAAAGTTACTGTGCATAATGGCAATCCTGCTGAGCTGCTGCAGCTGCTCGGCAAAGGTCAGGCAATACAAGGTGAATGTCGTCAAGGAATATCCTCATGACAGCAAGGCATACACCCAGGGGCTTTTCTTCAATGACGGGACGCTGTACGAAAGCACGGGAGAATTCGGGACCAGCAGTTTCCGCATAGTCGAGCTCGAGACCGGCAAGGTCACGAGGAAATTGGATTTCGCCCGCAAATACTTCGGAGAAGGAAGCGTGATACTGGGCAACGAAATGTTCATGCTGACATGGCTCAACAAGGTTGCGTTCGTATATGATGCCGAAACCCTGGAATACAAGCAGACGTACTCCTACCCGCGTGAGGGTTGGGGCCTCACAACCGATGGGAAATCCCTTGTGGCGTCGGACGGATCATCCAAGATATATTTCCTCACCCCATCATTCAAGCTCGAAAAGAGCCTGAACGTCACGCTGAATGGCAGACCGGTCAAATATCTCAACGAACTCGAATGGATAGACGGAAGAATATGGGCCAACGTCTACACAACGGACATGATTGTCATCATAAATCCCGGGACAGGAGAAGTGGAAGCCACGGTGGACTGCACAGGACTTCTGCCCAAAAATCTCAGGACCCCTGACACGGATGTTCTGAACGGCATCGCCCGCAACCCGGCCGACGGCAAAATATACCTTACCGGGAAAAACTGGCCGAAACTGTACGAAATCACATTGAAAGAAATCAGATAGTGCCTTTTGCCGCATCAAGGAAAAGGACTATCTTTGCAAACTCTTTGAAATAAAGGCCGGGCGATTCGTCGCTCATATGAGAGGAAAGTCCGGACAGGGAAGGGCATCCCGCTGCGGAAAGCGCAGATGGGGGTAACCTCAGGCAAGCCGTAACAGAAAACAACCGCCGGGCGAGCCCGCAAGGGCGTTTCAGCGCGGCAAGGGTGAAAACGTGGGGCAAGAGCCCACGGCTCCGTACAGCGATGTGCGGGGAGTACGGCACCGGGACCTGCAAAACCAAATATACTGGCAGATGAGGGCTGCCCGCCCGATGCCAGGGGGTAGGTTGCGAAGATAAATGACGAATTCAAAAACAGAAACCGGCTTACGGCCCGGCCTTATTCCAAAGACTCAGCACGCAGCCGCATTTGCATCAGCGACGCTCAAACTTCAGGCACAAACGCCTCCGGCATGGACATTTTGAAGAGGTTGCGCGCGTGCATGGAATCAATCTTCGCCTTCACGGCTTCATCGTCACACTCCCCTGTCCTGATATACCGGTCAAGCACCTCATAGGTAAAACCGAATTTCTCCTCATCGGAGCAGCTGTGAGGCAGCCCATCGTCAGGAATCTTGTCCACCCATTCCGCCGGGATACCGAGGGCATGCCCTATTCCCTTGATCTCCTGGACCACAAGGCCTCCGAGAGGACTGAAATCACCGACGGAATCCCCCCATCTGGTAGCATACCCGACCCAGTCTTCCGAAAGATTGCAAGTGTTCACGACACGGCCCTTCAATGTCTGGGAAATGGCATATACCACCGCCATCCTAACCCGGGGAGGGATATTCTGTTCCGTCTGGTTGGAAAAACTTTCCGGAAGTACGGCCCGGACCGCATCAAAACCCTTTATTATATCATGGATCGGCGCACAGATATATCTGATGCCCAGATATTCGCATATCTTGTCAGCACCGTTCAGGCTCTGTCCTTCCGCAGGCATGGCGACCCCGACGACCATGTCCTTCCCCAAGGCCTCGGCACACAGCGCCGCCGCCACGGTACTGTCCTTGCCGCCGCTCATGCCAAGTACGGCACAACATCCCTTTCCATTCCTTTCAAACCAGTCGCGTATCCATGCCACGCACTGTACTTTCAATGCATTATAATCCATATAGACAATTCCTATTTCAGCAAATTTACGCTTTTATTTGTATTTTTGCACGAAAACACATACCTTTATCAAGTTAGTTGAACATACCTTATGAAAGTTCTAAAATTCGGCGGGTCATCCGTCGGTTCCAAGGATAGCCTTCTTCAAGTCAAGAACATCGTCGAGTCACAGGCAGAGCCGGTGGCAATTGTCGTATCCGCTCTGGGCGGAGTCACTGACCAGCTCATCGCCATGGGAAAGATGGCGGAGGCCGGCGACACTTCCTATATTGCTGAATTCCAGTCACTGAAGGAGCGTCATCACGACATTACATCCGTAATCGGCAACCCTGACAGAAGAAAGGATCTGGATCAGGAAATCGACCTGCTGCTTGACCAGTTGGGAGACCTTCTCCGAGGAGTGTCACTGCTGCACATACTCACAAGCCGCACGGCGAACGAAATAGTAAGTTTCGGAGAAAGATGCTCTTCAATGATTGTCACGGCCCTTATCGAAGGGGCCGCCAGAATGGACTCCCTTGATTTCATCAAGACTTTCCATCAGGGCAAGAAGGACTATCCTGACATCGAACTCTCAAGCAAGCTTCTATCAGAGGCATTCGCCTCATTCTCAGGAAAGGCGGCCATTGTCCCGGGATTCATTTCCAGGGACAGGGACAGCGGCGAAATCACCAACCTCGGAAGGGGCGGATCGGATTATACCGCAAGCATCATCGCAGCAGCCCTCGACGCAGAGATCCTTGAAATTTGGACGGATGTAGACGGATTCATGACAGCGGACCCACGCGTCATAAAGACATCCTACGTCATCAGCGAACTCAGTTATCAGGAGGCGATGGAGCTTTGCAATTTCGGAGCAAAGGTCATCTATCCCCCTACCCTCCATCCAGTCAGGGCAAAGCACATCCCTATCAGGATCAAGAACACCTTCAATCCAGAGGCTCCCGGATCCGTCATCAAGGATAAATGCCTCAACGGAAAACCTATCACAGGAATCTCGTCAATCAACGACACCTGCCTCCTGACCCTCTCAGGAAACTCCATGGTCGGAATAATCGGTGTCGACGGACGCATCTTCAGCACCCTGGCGGACAACTGCATCAGCGTGTTCATGATATGTCAGACCTCATCCGAGACAGGTATCACTTTCGGAGTGGACGCATGCGATGCCGGACTTGCCGTAAAGGTGCTGAGCGAAGAATTCGCCCATGAGATAAAGCTTGGTGCCATCAACCCAATCAAGGTGATGCACGGTCTTGCAACCGTGGCAGTGGTAGGCGACAATATGCTCGGCCATCCCGGACTTGCAGGCAAGCTGTTCAGCACCCTCGGACGCAACGGCATAAGCGTGATTGCATGCGCCCAGGGTTCAGATGAAACCAACATCTCCTTCGTCGTGGACGGCAAGAACCTCCGCAAGAGCCTCAACGTCATACATGACAGTTTCTTCCTCTCCGAATGCCAGGAACTGAACCTGTTCATATGCGGAATAGGCACCGTCGGCGGGAAACTCATCGAACAGATTGCGGCCCAGAAGGAGAAACTCATACGGGAGCGCAACCTCAAACTCAACATTGTCGGCATCGCCCGCAGTTCAAAGGGAATCTTCGACCGCAACGGGATTGACATCAGCAACTATTCCGAGCTGCTGAAGGACGGCATCCCTATGGATCTCGAGACCCTCAAGAACGAGGTGATCGGGATGAACATTTTCAATTCCGTATTCGTCGACTGTACCGCAAGCGCCGAAGTCGCGACGATATACAAGGAACTCTTCGAAAACGGAATCTCAGTGGTGGCGGCGAACAAGATAGCAGCATCCTCCGATTATGACAACTACATCTCCCTCAAGGAGACTGCACGCAGACGCGGTGTCAAATTCCTTTTCGAGACCAATGTCGGTGCAGGACTGCCTATCATCGGTACTATCAACGACCTCGTCAACAGCGGGGACAAGATACTCAAGATCGAGGCTGTCGTAAGCGGCACCCTCAACTTCATATTCAACACCATTTCAAAGGACATTCCTTTCAGCGAAACCGTCCGCATGGCAAAAGAGCAGGGATTTTCCGAACCGGATCCTCGTATAGACCTTTCCGGCAAGGATGTAATCCGAAAACTCGTCATCCTGGCACGCGAAGCAGGCTACAAGGTCAATCAGGAGGATGTCGAAGCCAAACTTTTCATTCCTGCCGATTTCTTCGACTGCAGCTTGGACGAATTCTGGAAGAAGCTTCCTGCTCTGGACGAGAAGTTCGAAGAAGAGAGAAAAGAACTGGAAGCCGACAACAAGAGATGGAGGTTCGTTGCAAAGATGGACGAAGGGAAACTTTCAGTCTCCCTCCAGGCTGTCGAAATGCTCCATTCATTCTATGTCCTTGACGGATCGAACAATATCGTGCTCATCACCACAGAGCGATACAACCAGCACCCTCTTCTCATTCAGGGCTACGGAGCTGGTGCGAGCGTAACTGCCGCCGGAGTATTCGCCGACATCATGAGCATAGCGAACATCTAAAATATATTAAGCCATGAAAGTAGCAATTGTAGGCGCAAGCGGGGCCGTAGGACAGGAGTTCCTCAAGGTCCTCGAAGAAAGGGATTTTCCAATCGATGAACTTGTACTGTTCGGTTCAAGCCGCAGTGCAGGACGAAAATATAAGTTCAAGGGGAAGGAATATGAAGTGAAACTTCTCCAGCACAACGATGATTTCAAGGACGTGGATATCGCATTCACCTCAGCCGGAGCCGGGACTTCACGCGAATTTGCCGAGACCATCACCAAGTACGGTGCTGTCATGATTGACAACTCCAGCGCATTCCGCATGGACGCGGATGTGCCTCTGGTTGTCCCTGAGTGCAACGCTGAAGATGCCCTTGTAAGACCTCGCGGCATCATCGCCAATCCTAACTGCACCACAATCATGATGGTTGTCGTCCTCAAGCCTATCGAGCAGCTGTCACACATCACCAGGATACACGTGGCAAGTTACCAGTCCGCATCCGGTGCCGGAGCACAGGCTATGGCCGAGCTTCAGCAGCAGTACAAGGACATAGTTGAAGGCAACCCTGTCACAATCAACAAATTCGCTTATCAGCTGGCATACAACGTCATCCCTCAGATTGACGTTTTCACAGACAACGGCTATACAAAGGAGGAGATGAAGATGTTCAACGAGACCAGGAAGATACTCCACTCGGATGTCCGTTGCTCAGCGATGTGCGTCAGGATCTCGTCCCTGAGGTCACACTCTGAAGCGGTATGGATCGAGACCGAGAAACCGTTGGACATCAAGACAGTCCAGGAGGCCATCGCAGCCGCACCGGGACTCACCCTTCAGGATGATCCGTCAACGCAGACATACCCTATGCCGCTCTTCACAGGAGGCAAGGACAATGTTTTCGTAGGACGCGTCCGCAAGGATCTGGCCAACGATAACGGACTCACCCTCTGGCTTTCCGGTGACCAGATCAAGAAGGGCGCTGCACTCAACGCCGTCCAGATTGCGGAATATCTGATTTCAGCAGGCGGAATCAAGGAAAAATAGCTATTTCAGCTCCTTGATCCGTATATTCCTGTAATACACTCTGCATCCATGGTCTTGAAGGAGGATATGTCCTCCTTCAAGTTTTCCGAAACCTTTTTCGTTCCTGAACTTGCTATTGACGACAAGGACATCGAAAGAAGGTGAAAAACGGTCAAGTTCAAGGACTTTGGCCCCGTTCAGCCAATGCTCGACCCTCCCTCCTCTGACAACAATCATTGCCTGATTCCACTCGTATGGCTTGAAATCGGCATCCTGCTTGTTTGAGGAAAGGATGTCATATAATGATGCCGTTGTCTGGACATTGTTGATATCGAAATGATATTCGCCGAATTTCTCATCGTCTATCACCTGATATTCAAAGCCCACCGACGGATTGCTGAATGTCCCCGGATTGATGAAGTACTTGATCCCGCCGTTGGAGCCAGCTTCAAGTTTGAATTCAAGCTTGAGCTTGAAATCCTTATATACTCCTGCGCTAATGATGTCCATCGTCCCTGCCGGAGCAGACTGGATATCACCTGACGATTCGGCATCAATGTCCGGATGGGAAACAATAACTCCGTCCATTGAGCACCAAAGGCTTTCCGGCACAGGATTACCATGCACATCGGTCCATCCTGAAAGATCATTGCCATTGGACATAGGAGTCCAACCGGCGTTGCAGGCAGTAAGGACAATAAGGGATACGACGGTGAAAAAACTACGGAATTTCATGCTTCAAACGTTAAAGTCTGTAATAATCCTCCCATCCCTTTCTTGGCGGTATTCCGGCGAGAAGTGCATTTGCGAACGGATTGTCAACAATCTCGTGTGTGGTCCGGTCGAAATGGAATGAAGTATTGAGCCGTTGGGCGATAACGCCAAGGTTCAGGACCTGGCACAGCGGGACTGCGACTTCGAAAGGTGAATGAGGCTCCTCCAATCCCAGGATGGATCTCAGGAAATTCCTGTGATGATTGATAAGGAAATCCTCCGGCATTTCAGGCGTGGCCGGAATTCTGCCGCTTGCCTCCAGTTCCTTGTGAAGGTGCTCAGGAACGATGTGCAGAGCTGTACGGTGTGCTCCTCCGGCAAAAATCAGCTCATCGCCATAGAGAATCTTTCCGCATCCCTTGTCTTCATCGTGGAAGTTACACCAATAGCCTTCAGGTACAGGGGCCGGATTCTCCTGCCCGTCATACCAGGTGAGGGTAAGGGCCGGTTTCGTCCCTCTGCGCGGGAATTTGAACTGTATTGTGGAAGCCTTCGGGAAGAAATAATCATTATGTCCTTCGGCTTTGAGCATGCTCACCTCTGTAGGAAGGCCAAGATCAAGGAACTGATGGCATGAATCGAGAATATGAGCCCCCCAGTCGCCAAGAGCCCCCATACCGAAGTCATACCAGCCACGCCAGTTGCCGGTATCGAACTTGGCTGAGTAGTCATGATACATCGTCTGCATCTGCCAGATATCCCAGTGCATGGTCTCCGGCATCGTTTCGGAATCAGGGAATTTCTTGATATTTACATCATATGGATGCCAGCGGCGCCAATTGTTCATATGGGCGTCTATCCTTGTTATATTCTTGATTATTCCAGCCTCAGTCCATGACTTGAACTGGAAATAGGCCGGACCGGAGTGCCCCTGATTGCCGAGCTGGGTGATCAGATCAGGATGAAGTCTGGATTCTTCAAGAAGCAATTCGCACTCATGGAAAGTGCGGCATAGCGGTTTCTCGCAGTAAACATGGATATTTTCCTTGAGCGCACGCATGGCGATCGGGAAATGCGCAAAATCAGGGACAGCAATGAATACAGCATCCAGCTTGCCGGCCATTTCATCGAACAGCAGCCGGAAGTCAGTGTATCTCTTTGCCTCCGGGAACATGCCCATGACCTCTGCAGTATGGGGAGCTCCCATATTGACATCACAGATAGCGAGGACGTTGCACAGACCGGTCTGCCATGCAAAGACGGCCTCCTCACGTCCCTTGTTACCGATGCCGATAAAAGCTACGTTGACTTTGTCATTCGCACCTTTTATCCTCTTTCTGCTTCCTGCTGTGGAAGCGAAGACATTTACAGGATCGAGCGCAAGTGCTGCCGCCGATGTACCTGCAACTTTCAAAAAATCCCTTCTGTTAATCATAACGGACAATATTGATTCTCTATTATGCCGGATTCCTCTGATCCGCGTGACGGTGCAGCCATACGAAGAATATCGCCATCGGCACCAGGAAGAAAACGAAACCGAGATATGGTATTGCTGCTACAGGCACGTTGAAACCGATCTTTGCAGTGAGTATGAATGTACTGCAGACCGAGGTCATGAAACATGCGGGCAGCAATGTCATGAGATAATACACTCCCCTGCGGCGCCGCGCCAGATACACGGTTATCGCCCAGAATGTGAAAACTGACAGAGTCTGGTTGGCCCAGCCGAAATACCTCCATATCACATCGAATCCGTTGGCATCGGCTATGCTGAACCACAGCAGCGCCCCGGTCACGACAAAGATAGGCACGCTGACAGTCAATCTGCTTAGACGCGTGGACTGATCGGCCTTGAATGCCTCCGCCACGATGAGTCTCGCAGAACGCAGGGCCGTATCTCCACTGGTGATAGGAGCCGCTACGACACCGAGCAGGGCAAGAATGCTGCCGAAGGTTCCCAACCAGCTCTTGGATACTGCAGATACGACTGCAGGGGCCGCCTTGACGGATTCGGCACCCATTTCCACATTGCCGCCTCCATAGAAGAAATATGATGAAATGGTAGCCCATATCAAAGCGATGACGCCTTCGGTGATCATTGAACCATAGAATATAGGACGGCCCAGTTTCTCATTCTTCATGCAACGGGCCATAAGAGGAGACTGCGTGGCATGAAATCCGCTCACAGCGCCACAGGCAATGGAGATGAACAGGCATGGGAATATGTTTCCGGCCTCGGGAGTCCTGTTCTGAAGTCCGTCCCAGATTTCAGGCACTCCGGAAGGCCACTTGGCGATAAGGCAGACCAGCAACGAGACAGCCATGAATATCAACGCTATCGCGAACAACGGGTATATCTTGCCAATTATCTTGTCAATAGGCACCAGTGTGGCGATGATATAATATATCAGAATTACTATGGTCCATATCCTGATGGCGGAAGCCGTGCCACCTCCGGCGATATCACCCAGAATGACTGCCGGACTATATACGAACACCGCACCTACAAGCATCAGCATCACCACGGAGAAGACCAGCATCACATTTTTCGTACGGTTCCCGAGATTGTAGCCGATGATGCCCGGAAGTCCCGCACCACCGTGCCTGATGGACAGCATTCCGGAGAGGTAATCGTGCACCGCACCTCCGAAAATACATCCCAGCACAATCCACAGATAGCATGAAGGTCCGAATTTGGCACCGAGTATGGCTCCGAAGATAGGACCGGTCCCGGCAATGTTCAGGAACTGGATCATGAAAACCTTCCAGGAAGGCATAGGGACATAGTCGCTTCCATCCTGCTTTTCATAAGCCGGAGTGAGCCTGTCCGGATCGGGCCCGTAAACCTTCTCCACAAACTTGCCGTAAAACAGATAGCCAAGCACCAATGCCACGATGCTTATAACCAGCGTGATCATATTATGATATTATTAAATTCCGTCGAAAAAGGCCTCCGGGAGACGGTGGCAGTTGTATTGCGAAGCCATGGATTCCCCATAGGCCCCGGCGCTCCTGATGGCAATGAAGTCTCCCCTGTGGCACTTGTCTATCGACGCCCCCTTAAGGAAAACGTCCGAACTTTCGCAGACAGGGCCGACAACATCATAAATCTCTTCCGCCTCATATGATGAGATATTCTCAACCCTGTGATATGCCTTGTAGAGGGCAGGTCTGATCAGCTCGGTCATGCTTCCGTCAATGATGGCAAACTTCCTCGTCGTACCTTCCTTGACATACAGCACCCTTGAAATCAAAGAACCGCACGGTCCCACGATACTGCGTCCCGGTTCGAAATGGACCACCTGTCCCGGGGCGAGTTCCAGAAACTTGTCGAATGTATCGAAATACTTCCCGAAATCAGCCATATCAAGATGGTTAGGATGCTCATAGTTGATACCGAGACCGCCTCCGACATTGATGTCTCCGACAGGGAGTCCACACTTGCGGAGGTATGCCGAGAGGGAGTTGATACGGTTGCACAGGGCCGCGAAATCGGACATGTCAAGTATCTGTGAGCCGATATGGAAATGCAGGCCCTCGTATTTGACATTCCGCAGTTTCAAGCAGGCCTCCATCACAGCCGGCAGCTGTTCGTAATTGATGCCGAACTTGTTCTCAGCCAGACCGGTGGTGATGTTCGCATGGGTATGTGCCCCTATATCGGGATTGACCCTGAGGCTGACGGGAGCAATGCATCCCATTTCTCCGGCAATCTCATCGATGACAAGCAGTTCGGCCTCTGATTCCACATTGAAACGGCCGATGCATTTTGAAAGAGAGAAACGTATCTCCTCATCGCTCTTCCCGACACCGGCGAACACGATGCTTCCGGCAGGGAAACCGGCATCAAGAGCCGCAGCAACCTCTCCGCCGCTGACACAATCCGCCCCCAAACCGTAGGATGCGATGACCCTCAGTATTTCAGGATTGAAATTCGCCTTGACGGCATAGTGGACACGGTACCGGGGCCTGCTGTCAAGCAGGTCCCTGATTGTCCCGAGGGTACGCCTCAGCAGATTGATATCATAGTAGTAGAACGGGGTTCGCATGCCCGCGAACTTCTCTACGGGGAAATTACCTTTGAGCATTATTCAAAAAGGCATTTACTGAGTGAACGGAGTGCGCGCACCTTGTCCTCTTCCTTGACAAGGAAGGAAATATTGTAATTACTGCCGCCGAATGAGACCATTCGTACCGGAATGTCCCTCATTGCATCCATGGCACGTGATTCAAAGCCCACGTTCTCCCAGTCCATGTCACCGACGACACAGATGATACACATGTCCAGATCGACAGATACTGTACCGTAGCGCTTCAGGTCATGGATTATCTCATTCAGATGGGAAGTATTGTCTATCGACATCGACACTCCCACCTCGGAGGTGCATATCATGTCGATCGAAGTCTTGTAACTCTCGAAGATTTCGAAAACCTTACGAAGGAATCCATGGGCAAGGAGCATCCTTGAAGACTTGATCCGGATCGCCGTGATGTTGTCCTTGGCGGCCACGGCCTTGATAGTGCCGTTCTCCGACCTGTTGTCAATGATGGTTCCCGGTGCCGACGGGTCCATCGTATTCAGCAGACGGACCGGCACATTGGCATATTTTGCCGGCTGAATACATGTCGGATGGAGTATCTTCGCCCCGAAATATCCCAACTCGGCAGCCTCTTCAAAATGAAGATGACGGACAGCGGCAGTGCCGTCCACGACACGCGGATCGTTGTTGTGCATACCGTCGATATCCGTCCATATCTGTATTTCTTCGGCCCCGACGGCAGCCCCGAGCAGGGATGCCGTATAGTCGGACCCGCCACGCTGAAGGTTGTCAATCTCATCATGCGTGTTCCTGCAGATATAACCCTGGGTAATATACAGGTCTGCATCAGGATTGGCCTTGAGCTGGGCTGAAATCCCTGCCTTGATGAAATCGGCATCCGGCTCGCCCTGCATGTCAATCTTCATGAAATCAAGTGCCGGCAGCAGGGCCGCTTTAACACCTTTCTCCTGAAGATAGAAATACATCATATGGGTGGACATGAGTTCTCCCTGGGCAAGGATTATCTTCTCCTCAACCTGCGTGTACAGCTGCTTGGTAAATGTCTTGAGATAGTCGAATATGCCATGGACGTACTCCAGAGCCTTATTCCTGTACTCCTCAGTCTCATACAGTTCCTTAATGTGGTTGTCATATTTGGCCGAAAGCTTGTTGATGACATCCCTGGCACCGTATGTATTCCTGTTGTAGAGATAGTCGGATATCTCTACCAGGGAATTGGTGGTGCCTGACATAGCGGAAAGCACAATGATGTTCTTTCCGTAACCGGTGATGAGACCGGCTACATCTTTGATCCTTGCTGCAGAACCGACGGAGGTTCCGCCAAATTTCATAACCTTCATAATATACTACTACTGAATAATTTCACCAACAAGATCATATTCGTCCGCAGCTATGATACGGACATTGATGAAGGTGCCGACGGCAGCCTTCCCTTTCACAAGGATTTCGCCGTCCACTTCGGGACTTTCATACTGGCTGCGGCAGACAAGCGTGCCATCGACGCAGTCATCCACCAGCACCCGCTCCACCGAGCCTATCCTGGACTGGTTGAACCCTAGCGAAATACTGCTCTGGAGACTCATCAGGGCATTATACCTCTCCTGCTTCGTCTCTTCCGGCACATCATCCCTGAAATGTTCCGCACCGAAAGTACCTTCCTCTTCGGAATATGTGAATGCGCCAAGCCTCTCAAACCTGGCTTCGCGCACAAAGTCAAGAAGTTCATCGAACTCCTCCTCCCCTTCTCCCGGGTGGCCGACTATCATCGTCGTACGGAGCACCACGCCCGGAACTTCGGCCCTGAGGCGCGAAAGGAGCTCCCTCGTCCACGCCCCGTCGACATTACGGTGCATATTTCCGAGCATCTTGTCCGAAATATGCTGCAAAGGGATATCCAGATATTTGCATACCTTAGGATTCGATGCCATTTCGTCCAGGACGTCCTCAGGGAAACCTGCCGGATACGAATAGTGGATACGTATCCACTCTATGCCTTCAACTGCGCTCAAGGCACGTATCAGTCCGGCCAGGGCGCGACGGTGATAAAGGTCAAGTCCGTAATACGTCGTATCCTGTGCAATAAGGATAAGTTCCCTGACTCCTTTTGCCGCCAGTTTCCGGGCTTCTTCCACCAGATCCTCAATCGGAACAGACCTGTGGGCTCCCCGGATGAACGGAATTGCGCAATATGAGCACCGGCGGTCACAGCCTTCGGATATCTTCAGATAGGCATACCCCCTTGGCTCTTCAACGAACCTGTCAGTGTATCTTCGCGGCTCCGCCCCAAGATACTCGAGTACCGGATCAAGCGTCCGTGCCCCGAACCAGGCATCTACCTCCGGGATTTCCTCCTTCAGTTCTCTCATGTACCGTTGTGAAAGACAGCCGAACACTATCAGCTGCCCCACCTCGCCGCGATTCTTCGCCGCAACCGCCTCAAGGATGGCAGTAACGGATTCCTCCTTGGCATCTCCGATGAACCCGCAGGTATTGAGAAGGAGATAATCCACCGCTCCGTCAGGAAACACCTTGAAACGGTCCGCAGGCAGGCATGCCAGCAGATGCTCCGTATCCACGGTGTTCTTGGAGCAGCCAAGGGTTATGACGCGGACGGTCTTCATCAATTATGCTTCCTTTGCCGCTTCAGCCTCCGCCTTGCGGTCCTCGTCAGTCACAAACTCAAGGGATGCATATTTGGACAACTGGGAGTACCAGTCGACAACCTTGCGCATATGCGACACATAGAAACGGTCGGCATCATAATCAGGGATGGCTCCGGCGAAAAGTTCCTCCAGGACCTTTCCTTCCGCTTTCGGAGACGGAGCCTCCTTGTCACCAAGGAATGAATGCAGTGCAGAGAACACTTCGGCGAGCTTCATCTCACCTTCGCTCGTATAGATAGCTATGTCTTCCAGCGTAGTGACACGGCTGGATGACGTGAACACTGTCCTTTTCTTGTCAATCAAGCTCTCAGCTATGGCACCGTTGCGCGCCTGAGCAACGTATTCATATAGTCCGTGCTGTCCTGATACTGAAAGTATCTTTGCCAAATCTGTCTTCATAATCAAATCTATCTTTTTATATAATACTTCTTTTGTCGAATCGTTTTCAATCACAATATCGGCCCTGCTCCTGTCAAAGTGCTGCAATGCATCCCTGCCGGCAACCTTCGGATTGCGCTCCAGCCTTGTCTGGAAAGGGGCCTCGACGAGCCACACTTCGTCATACAAGGCGTCGAAGACCGGTTTTTCAAGAGCCAGGGCCGACTCGAGGAACACTGTCCCCCTGTCCTGAACGGATCTCCACTGCACAAAATCATCCACCACCAGAGGATAGACGATCCCCTCAAGCAATGTCCTTTTCCCCTCGTCCTCGAAAATCACGGAAAGCTGCCCGAAAGGGATCCCGAGAGCCTCCTCAATCTTCTCTTTCAATCCCGGCACCTTGTCATACAGTGCCTTCGTACGGGAATCACTGTCATACACAGGATACCCCTTCGATGAAAGGTAACGGCAAACCGCTGATTTACCGCTTCCTATCGCACCTGTGACAAGTATGGTCCTCATTCCGTACACTCACACACCTCCGGGTCGATCTCATAGCTGATGACACCTTCCGGAAGACCCTCGCAACGGACAACGCAGCGTCCGGTTATGGACTGCTCGAAGTCCTTGTAGTCAACATAGAACTCCGTCCTGTCCACAGGATTGTCTATCATGGGAAACACACAGCGGAATGCAACCGTCGCGGTGGAAGGCAATACTGACAGCTTCCTGCCGGAAGGTACGTTCCTGGTCCCCACCTTCACTGTAGCAGCGATCTCGACATAGCGCGTCACATCGAGGGAATACACCACATCCTTCTGAGAAAGTCTCATGCCCGGAGGTATCTGAAGACGAACATTCCCATGAACGCTGTTCCTGATATCCTTGTGCGAAATAGGCTTGGTCAGAACCGATTCCACCCCTTCCAGCCTTATCGGATCGCCATAGACCACCACCGAATCCGGAATGACCGACATCTCTCCGACCGCCATGTACTGGGGCCTGAAGGAAACGATCTGGACCGGCTTCACCGGCACCTTCTTATGATTCTCCGTAGGGAACTTGAATTCAAGGTCTCCGGAAATGAATGACTCAAGATTGACTCCGTCCCCGAATATATCGGACACATACTTGTACATGCTGGCCACGGGAACGGCATAATAGTCCCCTTCGGTATGTACCAGGTCAGCGGCGGCTATTTCAACCAGAGCCGGCTTCTTGCTGGCGGATCCCAGCCGGATAAGATGGAATCCGGAGGCATTCACCATGGCCGAAGCAGTCATCTCCGAGCTGGAGCGGCGGGCATGGCCTTCAATGTTGCTTTCAACTACAACAGGCACGCTCACAATCTCGCTGTATCTTTGTGAGAGATTGTGTACCAGCCATATGCCTGCCGAAAGCAGCATACAGAGCAGAAGGCTGACCCAGTGCTTCACTTTCAGCCTTTCTTTTCAGTCGGAGCCGGCTGCGAAGGATCGCGCTGGATGGAAGTCTTGTCCACCTTTATCTTGACATCCCCGTCAACCTTGATGAGGACATAAGTATCCTGGATCTCGGAGATGGTACCATATATACCGCCGGCAGTGATGACCTTGTCACCTTTCTGAAGGGCATTGCGGAAATTCTCGAGTTCCTTCTGCTGCTTGCGCTGCGGACGGATCATGAAGAGCCACATGACAACGAAGATGAGAAGGAGCATGATCCACATCGATGCGCCACCGCCCTGGGCCGGTGCGCCTGCAGCCGGAGCTGCCTGTAAAAGCATATTTATCATATCAGTGTTTGTTGATTAATTTGTCAAGCAATCCGTTCACGAATCCGCGGCTCTCAGGGGTACTGTAGTACTTCGAGATCTCCACGTACTCGTTGATGGTCGTACGGAATCCGATCAGCGGGAATGCATCAGCCTCGGCAAGTCCGCAGACGATGAGAGACAGGTCTGTCGCACAGATGCGGTTGCGGTCCCATTTCGGGGTACACTCCGACACGGCCTGGGTATATTTCTCGTAATTGGCATATGCAGTACGGACCAGGCCGGTGACGAAAGCCTTGTCGCTGTCCTTGCCCTCATTGCCTTTGAGGTCACTCTGGAAGAGCGGAGGCAGGCTCCAACGTTCACCGGCCCCAAGCGCCTGCAGGGTACGGCAGCACCATATCAGCGCATAGGCAAGGTCATCGCTCCAGAAGATGGATATATCCCCCAATATATCCTCAAGTTCCTCATTGTCTTCGAATTCGCGCTCGAATATCCTTATCCACAAGCGGGCATCCTCTTCAATGGATGACTCGCCGCTCTCAAGATAATCCTTGAAATACTTCCGTTCACGTATCTTCTCATAAAGATGCCTCAGGAGCATGTCATACTGCTCCCACGACATCTTCTTGCGCGATATGATCTTTGAGAAATCCGGATCACCGCAGATCAGCGGCGCGATACGGTTCTCAGTGAATTTCATATTCGGGTGAAGTTCCTCTTCAGTAGGATTGAACTTGCTGCGGGAGGCCTCTATACGGGACCTGGCCTCATCGGTGACGGGCCCGACAATGGAAAGCATGAACAGATAAAGGTCCCTGGTGGACTCACAGGACTGCTCGAGATATGACTCGACGTCCTTGAGGGTCATTCCGGTATTTTCTGCGTAACTATATACGGCCTTGAAGGCCTTGATACGGAGAATTCTACGGTTCAACATATTTTTCAAAGCAAATTTTATATGCAAAGATAACAATGAATCCCTAAAATATTCTATTTTTGTACCCATACCTTTTAAAAAATATCGATATGTACAGAGAGGATTATGATTCCGGTCGCTTTGAGAGCCGTGACGCCGAAGACGTTTACTCCAAACCTGTAAGGGCGGGAAAGCGCACATACTTTTTCGACGTCAAGTCCACCAAGGGACAGAATGACTTTTATCTGACCATCACGGAGAGCAAGCGCCGCAACAATCCTGACGGCAGTTTCACCTACGACAAGCACAAGATTTTCCTTTATAAGGAAGATTTCGAGAAGTTCGCCGAAGGACTGAACGAAGTCGTTGACTACATCAAGAACAAATGTTTCAACGGCGAGATTCCTCAGCGGGAGCATTCCGACGTCGAGTTCGAGGATCTCTAGCCTATGGGAGCCATTCTTCTACGGGATATCACGGTTGACGGTTCTCAGAAGGATGTCCTCATCGCCAAAAACCTGATCCGGAAGATTGAAGATGCGGGATCCGGAGCCCGATGGGACCTTGCCGGCGACATCGAGATCATGGATTGCACCGGGAAAGTAGCCATTCCCGGTTTTGTCAACATGCACACACATGCTGCAATGTCCATGATGCGCGGCATCGGGGAAGACATGCTCTTCCACGAGTGGCTCGATAAGATCTGGCAGATAGAAAGCAGGTTCGACGCAGATTACGTATATTGGGGCACCAAGGTGGCATGCCTGGAGATGATGAGGACCGGCACCACCACATTCAACGACCACTACTGGTTCGCATCGGCCGGACATAGGGCTTCCGTTGAAATGGGTCTCCGTCCCATGATTGCATACATCCTGTGCGACAGCATGGGCCCCATGGAAGCAGAGCATCAGAAGGAGCAGTGCATCAAACTGTATGAGAAGTCCCGCTGCTGGCCGGATCCGGGCTCATTCCTGGTAGGATGCCATGCCATTTATTCCGTGAGCGAGGGACTTCTCGAATGGGCAAGGGACTTTGCAAGGGAACACGGCCTCAGGATTCACCTCCACCTCGCCGAGACGGAAAAGGAAGTGGCCGACTGCAAGGCCGCCCACAAAGGACTGACTCCGGTGGAATACCTCGACTCCCTCGGGATGCTGGATTCAAACCTGATTGCAGCGCATACACTGTGGTTGAGCGAGCATGATATCGAACTGCTCGGTACGAATCACGTAAACTGCGTTCACAACGTCAATTCAAACCTCAAGCTGGCATCAGGTTACAAATTCAAATACAACGAATTGCGGGACGCAGGAGCAAATATCTGCATCGGCACTGACGGCTGTGCTTCCTCCAACAACATGGATATCCTGGAGGCTATGAAGACTTCCGCCATACTGCAGAAAGCTTGGAGGAAGGATCCGGCAGCAATGCCTCTGGACGAACTGCTCAGATGCGCGACGGTCAATGGAGCCAAGGCGCTCGGGATTGACGCCGGTGTGATTGAAGAAGGCCGTCTGGCCGACATTACCATTATCGACACGGACAACTCATTCTTCCTCTCCCCCGCCCCTTTCCTTGCAAATCTTGTATATTCCTCGCATAATGACTGCATAGATTCCGTCATATGCAACGGAGAGTTTGTCATGAGGCACAAGGAAATCGCCGATGAGAAACTGATACTCCGCGAAGCCGGAAAAGTCATCAATCAAATCAATCAATAACAATTTATGGACAGCAGATTCGAGCGTATCAGCAATGCCGCGGAATTCATCAGGAGCAGACTTGGCAGCAGACCGGCTCCGGCAGTCGGCGTTGTACTGGGCAGCGGTCTCGGCAAACTTGCCGGAAAGATAGAAGATCCCATCACGGTAAAATATTCGGAAATCCCGGATTTCCCGAAGTCCACTGCAATAGGACATAAGGGGAATTTCATATATGGCACTCTTGGCGGAAAGCCCGTAATCGCCATGCAGGGACGGTTCCACTACTATGAAGGCTACCCGATGGAGCTTGTCACCATAGGCGTACGTGTGATGAAACTTCTGGGCATAGAATACATATTCGTGTCAAATGCTTCCGGGGCATTGAATTCGTCGTTCAAAGTCGGCGATCTGGCCGTAATACGCGATCACATCAACCTGCTTCCAAATCCCCTGATTGGTCCCAACATGGATGATTTCGGCCCGCGCTTCCCTGACCTGACCTGCGCTTATGACAAAGGCCTTCAGGAACTTGCATTCAAAACTGCCGCTGAGCTTGGAATTGAAATCAAGCGCGGCGTGTATCTCGGCACGACCGGCCCGAGCTACGAGACACCTGCGGAAGTCAGGTATTTCCGCTCTATCGGTGCAGACCTCGTAGGAATGTCCACCATACCGGAGGTCATTGTGGCCCGTCACTGCGGCATCAAGGTCTTCGGCATGTCCGTATCCACGAATGTCTCCAATTCGTTCAACGTCGAGGCCAACCTCAACGACGGTGACGACGTGGTCCTTCAGGCCGACCTTGCCGCCGACAAGATGTCCCTGATATTCGAGAGGATGATAGAGGCGCTGTAGTTATTCAATAATAGGAAACTGCCTGAAGAAACGAACAAGCCCCCTTCGGGGAAATGAAGGAGGCGTCATTGCAGGTACCGAAAGAGGCGCCATCGCAGGTACCTAAAGAAGCATCGTTGCGGGCAACGTAGGAGGCGTCATTGCGGGTACCGTAGGAGGCGTCATTGCGGGCAACGACCCGCAATCTATTCACCAAAAACACAGGCACCAGCACCGCCAGCGAATAACCACCCGTGATACCGTTTATACCATCCATGAAGTTGATGATGTTCGTCGCACCAACACTCACGAACAGCGCGATTAGCACCACCCACCACATTGACCACTGCATAATGCCCAGTTCCACGAACAGCAGCATCATTGCCACCAGTTGCACCACCAGCCGCACACTGTCAGGCAGCGAACGGGTGTCATCCACAAACGAAATTCCGGCCGCCAGCGTCACAGCCACCAGCGCCCACGGATAATGGAAGCCGAAAAAGGCACTCCACACCCAAAAACAAAGCGCAAAGATAACACCTCCACCCCGGAGCACCACCTTCGAGTAAGAAGACCGCTCGTTGGGCTTATCGATGATGTTAAAATGATCCGCAATGCGGAAATATAGCAACTCCAGTGCAATGAGCAGCACAAAAATGATTGTGTATATGATGTGTATGTTCATAACACGTAATGTTATTTCAAAAAATTACTATCTTTGCAACAAATCGTGAGAGTGGATGGGCTTACGATGAAAGCGCGAAGTCCCGCACACGTTGCCCTGGCTCCTGAAGCAGTTCCGCTCACGTGGGCAAATCTACAGGCGGTCTCAATTCGAGGCTGCCTTGTTTTTTGCCATCAACATAGCATCAATTGAAGTGATACAGTATTGCACTTTGGTATCATCCTGCTTTTTCACGCCTACCATCAATCTTACACGGCCAATCCCGGGAAGTGTATGTCTAAGTTGAATCATCTTTGTAAACAACCTCTGATTCTTGGTTTCACTCCTTGCCGCCTTCTCTCCCACATATACAGCATCTCTCAAAATAGTATCCAGTTGTAATACAGCCAGCGTTGAGAGATAAGTCAAAGAAGCGTGTCCCGCTGTCTCGTCAACGGATATATGTCTCACATAGATCCAGTCTCCAAGGCTATCATTGAACATCCTCATTTCCGGATGAACTTCACGCCAGTGCCTATAGAATCTGAAGATAATCTTCTGCCTTACCCTCCTATCCTCAACACTGTCTCCTGTCGGAATGTCCTCAGGCTCGATTTCAAAAGACTCGTCGCAGGTATCATCCCCCTGAACATCAAATTCGTCCGGATACTTCCTCGCAAAATCCAGATACTCCTCGTAAGAAGGAATCGGGAGCTGATATATATCCTGCTCTTCCGCATAGCCCACCAGAAATATCCACGGCACCCCCATCACATCCGCGGCCCGCCGGATCACCCTGAGGTCCTTGCTCTTGAATAGCACCCTCACATTCTGCCGCTGAATGCCCATCCTACGGGCAAACTCCGCCTTCGGCATCCCAATCTTCTCCAGGAGCGCCTCTCCTTTTTCTTCAAAATAAATCGAATTCATACCCCAAAGTTATATGTAATATTTTACTATTACAACATGAACTTCGTACCGAAAGAGACGTCATTGCAGGTACCTAAAGAAGCATCGTTGCGGGCAACGTAGGAGGCGTCATTGCGGGCAACGACCCGCAATCTCACGCACCATGACCTAGTCAGCCGAGTCGAAATAAATCGCCTCAACCCCGCACTTGGGGCATTTCTTCGGCGGCTCGGTGCCGACATGCTCATAGCCGCACACTGAACAGATCCAAGTCTTGACCTGAGTATTTTCCTGTTCTTTCTTGTCCATAGTAATTATGCTATAGCTTTTTTGATGGTTTCTATGATGTATGTGACATCGTCATCGGTAACGCCGAATACTGAATAACATTCATCTTCTGCATTTATTCAACCATGCTTAACCGCAATATATATGTACTGAGCCAGCCCGGCAGAATGCATGCTATACTGGGGATGAAATACGCCAGTCATTTGCATAAAGCGCCAACTATCTCTCGTTCACTATCACCCAGAAGGTCTTGAATATCAGCCCAATATCCCCAAAGAAGGAGTGATTCAGCACATACTCCAGGTAGAGTTTTATTTTCTCCTGCATTATGAACTCAATGTAGTATTTCTCGGGGTCGGAGGCGGCCTCCATCAACTCGTTCTCATTCCTGAACTTTATCGAGGCAGGGTCGGTGATGCCGGGACGGACATCCAACACATGCATCTGCTCGGGGGTCCAGTAATCCACATAGTGACGCACCTCGGGACGGGGGCCAACGAGCGACATATCGCCCACGAACACATTAATCAGCTGGGGAAACTCGTCCAGCTTGAATTTGCGGATAAAATAGCCGGAGCGCGTGATGCGAGGGTCGTGGCCGCCTATAGTCACCAACGATCCCTTGTCGGAGCCAACTCGCATCGAGCGGAACTTGAATATGCGGAAATCCTTGTTCCCACGGCCAACACGCACCTGGCGGTAGAACACCGGCCCGGGGGAATCCAACTTGATCCAAATTGCCAGAATCATAAAAACGGGACTCAGCACGATGAGCCCGCAACCCGATGCCACAATATCAAACAACCTCTTCATCAGCCCTTCAGCGCCTCCACTAAACTCTCAATCACATACAACACATCCTCATCGCTCAAGCGGGTGTGCAAAGGCAATGTTATTTCGTTCTCGAAGAACTTATAGGCATTCTGATAGTCGGCAATATCAACACCCAAAGCCTTGTAGGCGGTCATCATCGGCAGAGGCTTGTAGTGCACATTGCACGCCACCCCGCGCTCCGCCATAGCTGTAATCACATCATTCGTCTGCTCACGGCTGAATCCAGGGATGCGGCAGATGTACAGATGACCGCATCCTGCCCAATCCGGTCCATAATGCTCCAGCGGAAGGATGCCAAGAGGCTTCAGAGCCGCATCGTACTTACCGATAATCTCACGCCGGCGGGCAAGCAGTGCCGGGTACCTCTCGAACTGAGCCAGTCCCATGCCGGCCATAATATCTGTCATATTGCACTTGTACCAAGGGCCGATGATATCATACTCCCAGGCACCAAGCTTAGTCTTGGCAAGCGCATCCTTGTTCTGGCCGTGGAGCGAATAGAGCTGCGACAGACGGTATAGATACTCATCCCAAGTCTCGCCCGCAACGGCAGGAACGGTTGTATCCGCATCCATCACCACAGGCTCGCCCCCAAACGGAAGGTTCCAAGTGAGCGCACCGCCTTCGGCAGTCGTGAAATTCTTCACAGCGTGGAAGCTGAAAGACGAGAAATCGGCAATCGAGCCCGCCATCCGCCCCTTGCGCTGAGCCCCGAACGAATGTGCACAATCCGACGAAATGATAATGCGCCCGAAACGCTTCTGAATCTCATTTTTCGGGCGGAAGAGGCTCTTCTTCGCCTCCACGATGGCATACACCCTATCCAGGTCCGCCACAATACCCGCCAGATCCACCGGAACAACCACCTTCGTGCGCTCCGTGATGGCATCCGCAAACTTGTCGTAATCCATCTCCACACTGCCCGAATTCTTCGCAGGGTCCTGAATATCCACAAACACCGGAGTCGCCCCCACGTGCACCACCACCGAAGCTGTGGCCGTATAAGTATATGCAGGCACGATAACCTCATCACCTGGGCCGATGCCCAACAGATGAAGTGCCATCTCCATAGCTGCAGTAGCCGAATTCAAACAGACAGTCTTGTTCGTACCCACATAATCCGAAATCTTCTTCTCAAGTTCTTTGGTTCGCGGACCGGTGGTAATCCATCCGCTCAGGATAGCATCGCGCACCTCATTCACCTCAGCCTCACTCATATCCGGAGGCGAGAAAGGGATATTCCTTCTTTTGAGATCAGTACTCATAATGATATAATATTTTATTCCGCGCCCTTGAGCCTCAACTTGAAGCGCAACCCAAACGATACCCACTGGAAGTTCTGGAGGCAGAACATGGCTTCGAAGCGGTCATCCCAGATGTCGGCAATGAAGCCAATGTTAGGGGTGCGGGCATCATATTCGAAGATAAACTTAGGATCAACCCAGCGGTTACTGAGCCAAACTGGGCGCCATGTCACCGCAGCACAGGGGGCGTTGTAATGGGGATTCTGACGGAGGTTGTACTGGTAACCCAGAGATGCGCCAAGTTCGCCCCAGGAAGAGGAGAAATGCTTTGTGGCAACAATATACATGCGGTTGAAATAGCCGTTACCAGCAGAACCAGACACGTCAGACCCAATGTACTCGCCTCCGCCGGAACCTGTTACCGGATCGCTCACTCCAACCGCTAAGGCAGGAACCCAACTCTTACCGAAGTCGCCTTCCTTGAGCAGCAGACCCTTTGCGGAAAAGTGGCGGTCCTGATTTAGCAGAATCCGTGCCCTATAGTCCATCTGGTCGTAGGTCGGACTCCACTTGTTATTGAAAATCGTGCAACTATAGATAATCTCCAGACGCGACCAGAACGTGATGCCTAATCCGTAACCGAAGGTATTGTAGTTCCATCCGCCATAGGAACCGGGAGATGTTTTTTTGGAAAGAAGTTCCTTATTCAGGAAATTGTTCGTTATCGTGAACGTCCCTGACTCATCCATCTCTGCCGAAGGGCAATTGAGCAAACCGGTAGTATTGTCCGTAAACTGAGCATTTGCGGACAAAGACACGAGAGTCAAAAGCAATATGAAGGGTAAGCGTTTGATGAGACAAAATTAGCAACAATTCCTTAATTTGCCCACACATTTCTAGAGTTCTTCAAATGGCGGCCACGAAACGAAGCCCAACCACGTTTGAAAAACGTCATATAATAATTGTCCCGGAACACAAGGGAAAACCTCCACTTGGCACCAAAGAACCTGCAAGCCTTCGCGAAATACGACTCCGAATGTCTGACAGCAGCAGGAGCAAACAACTCCTCCAGCACCCTGTCCATAACCCTTTCCGGTCCGAAATCATCAGGCACACACTCCTTCCCCACACCAAGATGCCGGACCACGATCCCATTCAATGCCTTAAGCAGCGGCAGGAAGCCAGCACCACTTGCCAGTTCAAACACCCGCGTCCAATCAATCTGACTATGATGCTTGCCCACGAACACCGCCCAATCCACTATCTGCTTGAGCGACATCCCTCCATACACAAAATGACCGGCTATGTGGCAAGGCAGGAACACTGCATTGAACATTGCCGGAGGCAGATACATCGTAGCGCCACCCATCTCCGTAGGGCACGCCTTCTCCGCCTCCGCCTGAAGGAAATCCTCCAATTGCCGATGGAACGGATATTCCACCACATTCGTAAAAGTCGCATGATTTTCCACCGTGATCCCCTCAAACTCGAACACGCTGTGCTTATCCTCATTCTGTTTCACCTCAATGCCCAATTTGCGCTTCACCATCTGATCAGCATACTCCCCGAGGTGATACAGGTACACATCGATGTCGCCCGATGCCCTGTGCTCTGGCACAGGATAATCCAACGACAGCCCGTAACCTTTTATCAGCATAGGCTTGACAGCTATATCACAATAGAATGACATAAGCTCCGCTATCACCTCCTTGTGGCGGGAAAAGTCTGTCTCCACATTCATCATCCCCCCGAAAAGATCGTACTTCATACTCTCCAGCTCCGGAGAATCCAACAACTCAAGTCCCTCATCACCAAACTCCGCCCCCTCAATCTTAGAAAGTCCGTCAACCACCAGTGCCGCTACCCCTTGCTCGAAGGAAAGGTTCACCAACGCCTCCCAGTCCGCCTTGGTAAGGGCAGAGAGGTCGAGGTCCCCAGCATCTGGGGCTGTGCCGAGGGAGAGGCGGAAAAGGGGGAAAATTGGATTTTCTTGATACATTGTCAAAATTTACTTTTCAATTTTCTTCCAGTAAAAAATCCCTTGATTGATCCAACACCATACGAGATATGCACCAGGAAGAACATCAGGAACAACGGAAGAAAAAACTTCCATCCGTGTTCTTTCGCTGCCATCACAGATGCAACTATGTCACACAAGAAGTATAGCACTAATCCAGCCAACCATATATAAAATATCGGCTTGCAGATTAATGATCCGATTCCTCCAACTATTACAGCCAGAACAAACAACAGCGGAACAAGATGTCTCAAGCCGATGGATTCTCTATCCACATAGAACAGATGCCCTATCGATTCTCCGTTAACAAACATTTGTTTACAAGATGCAATAAGTGTAGGACGAGCATAATATATACATTCGATTTCAGGGTCGAAATATACATCGTACCCAGCCTTATGAATACGGGAATTGTATTCATTATCTTCTCCTCTTGGCAAATCTTCGCGCATACCACCAATTTTTTCCACCAAAGAGCGTGGAAATGAGCCGAAAGGTACTGTATCGACATTCCCAGCCTGCGCACCAACACGATAAGACGCACCTCCAATTCCGAACCTGCTATAATTCAAAATGGCATTTGTCGTTGCCCACAGAGAGTCATTTTGTGGTTGAATATCCCACTGTCCACCCACATTACCCCTATTGGAATCTCCCATAAGTCTTTTTATGCATCCCTCAATGTAATATGGCTTATACAATGCATGAGCATCAAGGCGCACAATATATGGCGCATCTGAGTTATTAACACCAATATTAAATGCGATTGATTGAATCCGGCCAGGATTATTCAATAACCTGACATTCGGATATTTTTCGTGATACTCTTCCACAATCTCTCTTGTTCGATCCTTACTTCCACCATCCACCACCATCACATCCATCTCTTCGAATGGATAAGACTGGGCGATGACTGAGTCCAAGCAACGAGCAATGAACTTTTCTTCATTCATGGTGGGAATAACCACCGCAATATTATAATCTTTTCTCATTCGGAAATTGTATTATGTGTATACTTGAGAGAAGAATCTCACACTAGGATGCTTTCGTCGACCCAAATAACGTAATCCACCCAGCGTTCTTGTACAACGACATGATGTCAGCCATGGACTTTTGTGTAATTTTTCAGATAATACAAACCATACATATAATTAGCAACTATTCCCTCGGCAATTCTAATTCACAAATAAAGTGTCGCTCCCGCTTTTCTACAGGTGGTAATTCCATATAATTGCGGTAGAGGTTCTTCAGGTATCGATCCGTATCGTGGGGCAAGTTAACGTCAAGGCCTTCGAAGGTTCCTTTTGTTACAGGAACATATACTTCCTTATCGAAGATTTCACCACAATAGTACTTGCGTCCTGTTGGGATACCCCATTGGTGTCCCTCCTTTGATGAAGCCACAAAGCGATCGAACCAATATATCCATGTTCCATGAGAAGCAAACGAAGTTATCGCTCCCAAGAACTGTTTCAGCCGATATCGTCTCGCCAAATCAGGATCCATAGACATATACTCTTTCAATTCCTTGCTTTTATACTGATTGTATAGTCTGGCTATTCCAATAAATTGAATAGCATTAGCAATGAAGCCCTTTGCCTTCTGTGCAAATTTTGACATAGGTACAGCATCGAGAGCAAAAACATCGAGGTAGATTCCTTTGGGGAAAGGAGTACTTACGTTGTGTATCTCAACATCTTTAGACCCTTTTCTAAATACCTTAAGAAAAACTGTATTTGCATCTCCCTTTGCATTCGGATATGTAAATTCATAGTTTGGGCCGAGTTCACCTTTCTCCAATAATGCAATAAGCGCATCATAATCCTGTCTTGGCATCATGATGTCCAAATCATCATCCCAAGGTATAAAGCCTTGATGGCGTACAGCGCCCAGACATGTGCCACCAGACATCATATATGTAAGTCCGTACTTATCACACAAGGCTGCAACATCCTTGTATATATCAAGGATGGCACCTTTTAGTGCTTTCGACTCATCTGCTGTCAACTCACGCAAATAGTGTGTTTTGTGTGACAGTTCACTCATTATCTGACTTTCTGATTTCATATTGCAAGAATTTAATAGCTACAATCTAATTCGATACCGCCATTCTGTAGCCGCCCTCTGTAAAAAGAAGAATCTATACTTAATGGTTTATTTCTTCTTAACCTCCATATCGAGTTCTGCAAGATAAACATAGCTAATTTATGAAGCAATGGCATGGTAATTTTACCCCCCCTACCAGGACATCCATTGTCTTTATTTTCTTTCTGTTATGAATAAAATATATGGGGGTCAACAGCTCGATTGTATAGCCAAACAATCTACTTGAATTTACATATTCAGAATACTTTACATATTTTTCCATCTCGTTGCAGATAGAGAATAACCATTCCGCATATTTGTCATACAGATCCTTGCGACATATCACCATATTGAAAGGATAGTCAATATATCCTCGAAGGAAACTATTTAAAGTTGGAAGATATTCGGGACAGAGTTTCTTCATAACACCTCTAAGGATTAAGAAATCCTCCATTTGCATATATGTAAGAACACTAAAAAAACGATTATTCGGACGGAAATATTTCTTCGGCAATATCACATCGGTTCCATCTGAAAAAAACGTCTCGATGTTCTCATTTGTAAAATGAAAATCAAATTGCCTTCTGTATTGCGATAATCCAACATATTTACAGTCTTGTTCGTTTTTCCAGATCCAGTAAATAGCTGTTCCCTCGCTGTAATGTGGGCCCTTTGCACTTATGTTGTCACCAGTGTCATCACCAACGAAATCGGTCATTTCTGCTTTATGTTTAGAGTTGACCCTTTCCAAATGAATTGGAGTATACACTTCATCATGTAAAATGTTTGGTACGGGTTTATGACTACATACAAATATCTTGAGGTTTTGCATAACTATTTGAGTATCTCTACAGTTCTACTTACAGCATCCTTCATATCATACTTTGGTACGAATCCCATGCCCTTCAATTTACTATTATCAAGAATTGCCTGCATTGCAATACTGAAACCCTTTTGCTCAGTTTCTGAAGGAAGGTCAAAGACTACATCCTTACCATTGCATTCCGCACACATCTGAGCAAAATCTTTCAGATGCACATTACATTTCTCATTTGAAACATTGTAAGCCGTCCCATTCTCTCCATTAATCATGATATAAAGCATAGCCGCAACAGCATCACTTACGTATGTATATGAGAAGAATTGTTCACCCTTTGACTTGAGTACGATGTCCTCTCCAGCAATAGCTTTTTTGATGAACTGTGAACTGGCCTTACTATCAGACTCAAGCATTGTAGGACCGAAAATACGGCTAAGACGAACAATTTTCACCTTCACACCCCTCTCTGAAATATAGCTCTGACATAGAGCTTCGCTTACGCGCTTAGACTCAGTATAGCAAGCGCGTGATGTAGCAAGATTCAGTTTACCTGTATAGTCTTCGGTAAACACATCCTTATCAACAGCATTACCATACACCTCAACGGTTGACATATAGAGAACCGTTGCCCCACAACGCTCTGCCAACTGGAGCGCATGTTCTGCACCATTAATATTAATTATTATGGTCTCTATCGGGAACTGCGAATATGCCAAAGGATGGGTATTACTTGCACCTGGGATGATGTAATCCACCTTCAAGTCCTCTGCAAAAGGTTCACAAACATCCTGCTGAATGAACTCGAAGTTAGGGTTGTCAAAGTACTCCCCCAATCGAGATGCTGCATTCTCCTTTGAACGACCAACGGCGTACACCTTTACCCCCCCCATAAGCATTAATGCATCAATCAGGTTCACACCCAAAAGTCCTGTAGCCCCTGTGATAAGAATGCTCTTTCCTCTAAGAGTCTCTATGCCCTTAGTGCAAAGAATGTATTTCAAGTCTTCCTGATACAGAGGATGCTTTTTATTTAATTGCATGATTTTTTTACTTTAGATATATATCCTATTAACATTTCAAGATCATCCTTCGTGGTCAACTTGATGTTTTTGCCAGATCCTGTTCAAAGTGCAAAAGAACGCCTGAGAGTTTCGCTAGGAATGAACTAAGGTGTAGTATTTTCATCACCTTTACTTACAACAGAAAGAGTTTTTTCAAATAACACTCAGTGATATGAGGAAACTTCACTCCAAAACCTTCAAAAACGCACTTTGTTACAGGCATGTGCCACACTAAGCATGCACTCCGACATCATATATGCCAGCCCATATTAATCAGATAAAGTGATAACATCCTTATATATTGAAAACGACGACCTTCAAGGCATTTGTCTCCTCAATACAAATAATAGGTCTTATTCGATAACTCACTCATAATTGTCCGCTCAAATTTCAAACGTTCTTAACTGGAATAAGTTTCAGGCCTATCTTACAAATTAACTTATCAATCAATACGATGCTTTGTGATATGAATTTCTTTACAAGATGCTTATCATGAGTATCTCTATAGTTCGCAGCAGCACCATTTTGATTTGGTCTCCATGCCCCCATCATCCTATGAATGCAAACCACATTATCCATACCAATATATTTAGGCCTATCAAAATAATCATGAGGATAAACAACAATTCCCTCTTTCAACTTCTGGATGTGGTTATGCTCTCGTGTCCAGTCATAGCCATACTGAAGAGCTAATTCCGCCATTAGTCTTGGAATGACAAACATATCATACCTGATTTTCTGGGGATACTTTTCATTACTCGTCCTGATAAAGTGTCTATTCTCATAAAAATCCAAACAGTATTTCAAAAAAGGATGTCCTGATTCTGCGCCAAAACAATGTGAAGTTAACAAAGATACAGAAGAGTAGTGGTCCTCTGTCCAGAACTCATTCGCTTCACGCCCTATAAACATTCTATGGTAAAGGAATGAATCAAAGGACTTATATATTTCCACATCGGTATCAAGCCATATTCCTCCATACTTATAAACGGCATATAGTCTTATAAAATCAGATGCAAACGCCCATTTCTTAACTGAAATAGCTTCGTTTGCAAAAATGTTATTAACTTCTGAAAGTTTCTCTTTATCCCACAGTATAAACTCATATTCAGGCAAATGTTTCTTCCAAGTGCTCATACATGCCATGATTTCATCTGGAAATGGTTCGCCGGAAAGCCATGAATAATGAACAATTCTAGGTATTCGATCCGTCATAATGTATTTTTAAGTAATAATCCAATCAAAACAGGATCCATATTTATTGGACAAATGTTTATATTCTTTATAATCAACACTTTACCGATGTGCATATTTTTACCTTTCTTTGAGAGGAGTACGTGATACCCCTATGACCTCTTGCAAAAATCTAGATTCAGGACTTATTGTAATATTGATTCTCTTTGAAATGCAAATAAAAAGAGTGCTAATCCACGGAATCTTGCAGGAAAGCCTAATAAAGAGGATTTTTCTTGTCCAAAGACATATTATTTTAATCTATTCTCTTTATCACGAGCCAAATAACCCTTGAACAATTCAAGATCATCCTTGGTGGTAAGCTTGATATTCCTGTCAGACCCTGCTGCAAAGTGCAGACGAACGCCCAACTCAACCATCATGGTATTGGTATAGTGTGAACCGTAGATACCTATCCCCTTCTCAAATGCCTCATGATATTTCTCGTCCAACAAACCGAACTGATAGGCCTGAGGGGTTGATACGCGCCTGAGAGTTTCACGAGGAATGAACTGAGTTGTGGTATTTTCGTCATCCTTGCTAACAACAAAGATCTGCTCGTTATAAGGAAGAGATGTTACAGCATTACCATACTCCTGAGCTTTCATGATGACATCAGTTAGGACTTCAGCATCAACAAGTGGGCGAATTCCATCATGCACAATAATAATATCATCCTTCGAGCATTTATCCTCAAGATAATATACCCCATTGCGGATAGATTCCTGCCCTATTGCACCACCCTTGGCAATCCATTTGAGCTTAGAGATGTTATATTGTTTTGCGTAAGACCAAACAACATTCTCCCATCCGTCAATACAAACTACCTCGATGGCATCCACCATAGGATGCTTCTCAAAACCCTCAAGAGTGTATATCAAGATAGGCTTATCATATACATTAATGAATTGCTTGGGAATACTTTGACCCATTCTGTTGCCGACACCACCGGCAATGATAATTACTACATTCATAGAATATTATGTTATTTTATCTCAAAACCTTATACGCTATTTTCAAAATCCACGAAGGCGAAATCATCAGAATATACATAGCATATGCATATACCATAGACATCGGCCCATATCCTAAATCATTATTGATTATCTTGCGTATTTCCAATTGACTTTTGGCAAATGCTTTCCCATTGCGCCTTTGCGAAAACATTGCATCAGTCATTCGGAAATCGAGGACAACATCCGAAATGTTGGAAATCTATGCTCCTGCCAGATAACCTTTGTACCACAGCATTGTATCCTCATTGCGGACAAATTCGGTGGGATACTGCCACCCTACCTTCTCAAAATAACTCCGCCGAAACATCACAGAAGGATGTGCAACGGGATTCCTCTTGGCAAAGAATGCACGACACTCATCCGAGCCGCAAGGATATCGGATAATCTTGCCCCTATTGCATCCGCTCTCATCAATCTCGTTGATAGCACCACCCACACAATCTATCTGGGGATGCTGCTGCAAGAACGTTATCTGTTTCTCGAACCTATCAGGCATAGAAATGTCATCTGCATCCATACGGGCAATAAACTCATACCCTTGTGGCTTCACAATGGCAAGCATGTCATTCAGGCAGTGTGCCAGCCCCTTGTTTTCTTCCCTCCGTAGTATCTTCACACGTTCATCAGTCAATCCGCTAAGATATTCGTCAACTTCCTTACGGACGGGCCCATCGCACTGGACGTACAGGTAGAAGACCTTGTACGTCTGATTGATAATACTTTCAACGGAGAGTTTAACATATTTCATCAGGTCGTTTTGATAAACGGACATGATGACGGCTATAGAGTTGCGTATATGTACTGAAGAAAAATTTGACATCATTATGCTATCTCAGAAAAACTTAATTACTCCAAAGGTATTACACCATCTTTTGATTATGATTCTTTCTATAGAATCGTACATACCAATTCGGAACAAATGCTCTTAATATCCATGATATTCGGCATCTTATAGCATACTTGGCATACTCACTTTTTGACTTGCAATGCTTCCTATATTTTAACAAGGAATCCGACAGTTCTTTTCTTGAGCGAGTATTCGATGCACCACCATCAGCCATATTAGACAGTACTCGGTGTATGAAAGGAACAGGCACACCAGCATTGTAACAGCGGATGATGAAATCAGCATCAGCATAAAGTTTATACTGTTCATCATTGATGTCAGTTAGAATATCGTCTCATAATTTACAATGATTTATCATTCAAAACATTATAAAACAAGCACCTTAATTAACCCGCTGTTTTTTTTAATATTTACACGGTTATACGATATTATTTAATAAAATTATACAGCTTCCTAAAATGTTAACTGTTAACGTGTAAGTCGCGAAATTTCGTTTACTAAGCTTTCCTTCTTCCTCTGCAATGCTCTTCCATGTCCCTCATATTCGCGACCTCAACGAACATCTCTTTCTTCCGATCCTCTTAGGTTCCGTCATTGAACTTTTTACTGGTATATTTCACCTTCGAAAGGAAATCTGTATGCTTGTTCTGGGAATGGTGGGACTCCTTAACGTAAGCCCAGAACTCTTCTATGAATGCGTTCCAGTTCTCTTCTTGGGTCATTTTTAATATCGCTCTTACAATCCGAACAAAGGATACATAAACTTAATTTTCTTTTCAATCAGTAATCCCAGATATGTTGTAAATATCAAAGGCAAATATATTGAAGCTAGTGCCAGCAGATACGATGCCGCATGGTTAAACACCCATGCGCCTATAAAATAGAACACAAAACAAATCAGCAGATGAATGGTATAATACTGCATACTGTATTTACCTAAATGTAACAAAATCTTGTTTTCCGCCATTTTCAAACAAATTAACCATGCAGCAATACAACCGAATAGTGGCAGCACAAATGCGGATACAAAACAATTATCCCACATTAACGCACCAGCATATCCAAACAAGGACACAAACAATAATGCCCAATAATATTTCAAAGAAAAATCTTTTATTGTTGCGTAGTGCCTATTAGTCAAAATGCCTATACAGAACCATACATTATAGTAGATAGATTTTGATAACGTAAATTCTGATATCGTAGGTATTCCCCAAATTGTTACTATCAGGCATAAAACCGCTATCCACCACCTGAATTTATAAAATAATCTGTTTACAAGCAGGATAAAGAACATGGAGTATAAAAACCAAAAAACTTGTCCTGTAAAGATTTTCCAACCACCCATCAATATATTTCCATTGTCCGGATTATATGTGATTGCTGAGAATGCAAAGCGTAACAATACTGATGCGGATGCAAATAATAAGTAAGGATAAATCAAACGACTGATTTTCTTTTGAAAAAAAACCTTCAAAGGGGTCTGATCATGATGATAAAGGAATCCGCTAACCAGAAAGAACGCACATAGCGCAAATGAGCCAGACACACGCCAAAGTAACGGAAGGTTACCCCGGAGGTCTATAGGGTGTTCACACATACTATGAATTAGTACGATAAAGAGCATTGAAAAACCCTTGAGTGCATCTATCTCTGCAAGGCGTTTATCCCCCCCCAGCTCCGGTAACAATACCGTTATGTTCGAATTGTAACATTGTGATTATTAATAAATTATTATCGTTCTTAATTTGAGCGAAGAATCCACTTTTAGTTTCATTAACCTGGTCATTTCTTATTATATCTCCTACGATAGTAACGTAAATACCATTCAGGTACTAAAGCACGTAAATACCAGTTGACATAAGTCTTGATATATAGCTTTCGATACTCGCTTTTACTCTTAGCATGCTTCTTATACTTTAAGATGGAATCATATAGAGAATGTTTGTCACGAGTATTCGACGCACCTCCATCTGCCATATTAGACAGTACTCGATGTATGAAATGAACAGGCACACCAGCATCGTAACAGCGGATGATGAAATCAGCATCAGCATAAAGTTTGAACTGTTCATCGAAAAGGCCCATTCGATCGTATATACATCTAGGCACAAAGGTTGCTGGATGATTGAGCCCCATACGGTAGCACTTGGCAAAGTACTCATAACGCTCGTATGATGTAGGATAAAGTTGTGTTTCGCCATCCTTATAATGGAACAATACCTCTCCCGTCAAAATTTTCGTTCGATTACTATCGTCAGCACCTATCTCATCTGCTATTATTTGAAGAGCATCTTCTGATAGCCAATCATCGCTATTAACAATGCCTATGATTTCACCTGTTGAGCGCATTATGCCCTTGTTCATAGCATTGTAAATGCCCGTATCGGGTTCGCTCTTCCATTTCATGCGTCCCTCAAACAATGGCTCATACTTGCGTACTATATCCATGGTGCCATCTCTCGATGCTCCATCTACAATGATATACTCATAATCCTTGTAAGTCTGATTCAGCACAGAATTCAAGGTCCGCTCAATGGTTTTCTCACTATTGAACGTGATTGTTATTATGGATAATTGAGGTTTGTGTGTCATTTATTTATCATTTTTATAACTCTACAAGGATTACCTGCAGCAACACAATCTGCCGGTATGTCCTTTGTTACCACACTCCCTGCACCTATAATGCTTCTTGCCCCGATGGTAACACCTTTCAAAACTATACTATGCGTACCGACAAGGACATCATCTTCTATAATTATCGGCTGCCGGTTAGTATTGATGTGATCCAACCGTGAATCACGCCTCTCCATAAAATCCAGTGAATGTGAGTCGGTATCTAAAATAATGCACCCACTTCCAATCTTTACATTATTGCCAATGATTATTGACTTTGAACACCATATACAGGATGAGGATATACCAACGTGGTTTCCAATATTCAAAATTGCCCCCCCCGAGCCGATATAAATGGATCCATACACATTTCGTGATAATGGATTAAAGTTATCTCCACTGGAAAATGTAAAATTATCACCTATGCTACATAGAGAATCAATATGTTTCATAAGGTAGAGTTTGTTATAGACACACAAATTCTTACCAAATGAAACATCGTTGATCTTAAATAATAAACGATGATATCTTATGTTGAATACCTGTTTAATCGCACGCAATATAAAGAATGGTTGAATAACGTAGCGCAACTTTTGGAATATCATCATACTAATCTGGATTGTTAATCAGTTTATTCACATCATTAAACAAGGAGGCCTTAGCCTTGATTTTTTCAATTGGCCAATTCCACCACTTCATCACACAGAGAGATTTTATCACAGACTCATCAAATCTGTACCTAATAACTTTTGCAGGTACCCCACCGACAATGGCATATGGTTCCACATCCTTAGTCACCACACTACCAGCTGCAACGATTGCTCCATCACCTACTTTTACACCTTCGAGGATTTTGACATGTGCACCAATCCACACATCATTACCAATTTCTAACGAACGTCCAGAATCTGTCAACTTATGTTCCTTGAAAATATTGTTGTCAACGAAACCCTTCCCGTTCGGAGTGTTAACAGCAAAGAAAGACGGATGGGTACTACCAAATACGCTGGATGGATGGGTGCCTGTTATCATCTCCACATTAGAGGCTATCGAACAGAACCTGCCTACCGTAGTATTTGTGAAGATACAATTATTTCCAAGATAAGAGTATTGTCCAACAGCACTTCGTAATAGGATAGTATTTCGCCCTATACTGATATTCCCTTCTAATAATGTAGTATTGTCAATTCTGGCGAAAGGTGTTATCCTAATATCTTTCTTTGTGATGCCACAGTATAGAGCGTGTATATACTCCTTTAATATGCTCATAGTCAAATATATTTTTCTATCAGTCTTATATATTTATTAAAACGCTTCTGTTTTTTTTGCTTGTCCAGTTCTTTCATATGAGCATCCAAATTCCTAATGTCTCTCCAACATAGTATAGGATGCCAGAACATAAAGAATATGAGGAAATCTTGCGGCCCACCAAGACATGCATCAAAGAAAATGCGCACCAGTAAAGCAGACAAGAAAAAAAATAGTATAATCGCTCTCTCTTTTAAAAGAATCTTTACAGCTTTAATAATAATATATATAAGAGCACCTATACCAAGTATCCCCATCCTGTAATGATAATTAAGGAATGCGTTATGAGGATTACCGCCATATTCTCTCAACAAGGGCACGCTGAGTGTGTCAAGACCAAAGGTGAACGAAATAATATCCAAATGTTCAAAATAAGCAGCCCATATACGATAACGAGAACTATCGGTGCCACTTTCGCTTAAATTTGTGAATGAGTAATAGTAAACGAGGTCATCCCAGAAGTAGCATATAAGTGCTAAACCTATAGCTATCGAAATCAGTTTATGGTTACGAGACTGGAAGAATATGCAAAAAACAGATATTAAAGCCAAAACACCCAAGGATGATCGTCCGTCAAGAAAGAAAGCGATTATAGTACAAAGTATAGGCAAGACTAGTGGCATCTGGCCGATTCGTATGTATTTGGTATATCCCCACACACAACAGCAGATAACCATAAGATATCCCGGGTAATTCTTACTCAGACCCGCAGATTCATATATCAGATTAAGGTCAGTACCCAAATGAAAAATGTTGTAATAAACAAAATAAAGAGTATATACACACAAAGCAAGTGCAACATACCCTATAACGCGAGGATTTTTAACAGCATAAATAGACAAGGCCACGGCAGTAAGGAAGTTTACCGTACCGCCTATCCCATTATGAGTGACTAACAGATTTGTAAAACTGCCCACCAAAACACAAATAAAGAATCCTTTGAACGTATCATTGCGGAAAACAACTTTAAAATTATACAAAAAGTATGGAAGTACAAGCAGGAATGCAATAACCAGATAAATACTACCCAAAAAAATACTATCGAAACACAGAAGTATCGCAGCAATCAATGGTAGTATATGATATAAAATAAACTTAGTCATATTCCCTGTCGAAGGCGTCAATGAACGAGCCGCGAGTCTTGTTCACAATTCGAATATCACCTACAGCATCTGCAAAGTAACGAAGGTCCCAGTACGAACAAAACATTTGCGCCAAATCTCTTAATATCACGTCCATACGATATGGCACGCCATCGCATTGCAGCCAAGGCTGCATTGGTGCATCTTTTTCATAATAGTGCACATCTCGCAGGCAGACCTGGTTTTGGTCATTAACAGCAAGCTGAGTTGTCCACGAATGACCTACGCCGAAGAGTTCGATATTACTAAATCCGCTCATGATAGAGGAATAGATAGCACCAACCACAACATTCTGAAGAGGGGGAGATGCCAGATAATGCTTAAAAAAGAAATTACGTACGCTCCTAATTTTAACATTTGCTGGTATGCCCGAAGGTATTGGTTGCACTTTTAAGAATCTATTACTCGCAAAAAGTTTTCTTACCATTGACACACATGAAGCTGGTACAAAAATAAGCATATTCCAATCAACCGATAAAAATGCATCTCGGAATGCGTCATCTTCTATCAGAATCTTGGTAAAAAACAAAGGATCAACCATCACATATCGTGTTGGTTTTATTTTGAAAAAAATCTCTGTTCCTGCTGAATTATTTAGCATCAGATAATCCGTATCAATCTTTGGTGCAGCATCTAATTCTTCCAATAATGTGGGTCCATTGGCAATAATACGGATTTTACGGCCATTTGATGTCGGCACGTTCATACACGTAATATTATGTGAAATGATACGCCTAAGAATCCATTCCAAAACACCGAGGACTGTTTGAAGGGTGTTCAGAATTTGTTTAATTATTAGCTTCAGCATTACCAATAAGTTTTTCAGTTAATGTTTTTTTTGCTTTTCTCCTAATAAGCATTACCACTATGTATTGCGTCAAAGCATATAAGGAAGCAGTCAAGAACAATGAATATCGCGTCAATAAGAGTGAAAGAAACAGGTGCAATACCGAAGACCCAAACGTTATATACATAATATTCTTAGTCTGTTTGTAGAAGAACAAGTAGTTGGTCCACAAGAAATATATACATGATAAATAACCAAATATTGTGAGTATCGGCACATATTGCAAGGCACCTGTGTATTTTGGTAACACCATTGGTATCGCAACATAACATATTGCTACAATAACAACTGCACAGATAGTATAAATCCATGTATAGAGTTTGCGTTTTTGTTCCAACACCTCAACCTTATGCCCATTCGGGATATCTTTGTCTCCCAAAATTTTATAGATCTCAACACTATTGGATTGATTAAAACCAACTCCAATCATCGTAACAATAGTGGACAAGGTTAATGCAAAACTAAATAATCCGACATCCTCAATACTGTGATAAGCATTGATGATATATCTATCACAGCCTTGTCTGAGGAAATTGGACGCAGAGTGTGGAATCAACGGAATACTCCAAAATAAGAGGGGTTTAAGATAGTGCAGAAAATTGCGGGTTAAGAAACCTTTACTAATAAAAAAGATGAGTCCCGACAAACCAAATAATGCCGTACATATCAATTGTGCATAAACTCGTCCTTGCCAGCTTAGATTGCAATACTTGACCAGATATATTGATACCGCAAAATTCAAAAGAGCTGCGCCACAACTTAGCATACCGTATGTAACGACTTTCTCTTTGAGGCGGTAATTGTCTAACAATAGCTGATTATAAACTGTGAAGAAACATATTGCAATAGCAAACAGTATGATGGATGACTCTAGATTTAGTTTTTCTGCTAGCCATTTGCCACCTATGAATGTACCACATACAGATAATGAAGTAATTACTATTGTAAGAAAAAATATACAAGTGAATGTTTTCTTCAATCCTTCAGTACCCTCGGAGAAATAAGCCACTCCCCAATATCCTTCGGCAGACATAGCCATAAAATACATCAGGACCATGATAACCGTACTGAACAAATTCAGATAACCATATTCTGCAGGTGTAATATATTTAGCCAGTATCAGCAAAAGAAGGAACATCAGACCCTTGTTGAGGAAAGAAAAAATGGAAAACAAGGATCCTCTTATAAATGACCTATCATGAATAATACTGTTTATTTTATTCAAATCCATCATTTTGTGACTTCGAGAAAGTTACCTAATATTTCGTTCATCCATCGGACTTATCCCGATGAAAGGAACTGTAACAGCAAGGGCAATATCTTATTAGGGGTTGATTTGGGACTATTCTTATTTAATCACCACAAAAGCAAACCTCTCCCCCTTTCCAAAAACCTATTCACCTTCTTGCCAAGGCTTTCGTTGAGGTACTTCGAATGCGCCCCATTTCCTGAGCAGACGCTTCTGACTTTCTGTTCTGTTATCACTACTCCGGCTTTGATGTCTTTCGTCACATAGAGTGAGTGGGAAAACTGGCGGCCTTTGATCATGGACGGGTCCGAAGGATAAACTACATCGCCCAAGGCTTTCTCTACATTATTGATGCTTGTAACCATGGAGTCGATACGCAACGAAGGAGTGTGATATCGTCATTACCGGCCTCGTGCCATTCCAAGGAGTGTAAGTTTCTGTACAAATCGTGAAAGCCGGTATTGTCCTTAAGCGTCCCGCCATTGACAATAAAATCCTTATTGAGGCTATCCAAGGTAATAGTATCTACTATATATATGAAGCTTTACTGCATCAGCACCAGTCTTCTTGATATCCCTGATCGATTCCAAAACTATCTAAAACTTGTGCCCATAATTTGCAGAAAACTATGCAACGGTGAATGATTTTGACATTTCATATATTTCCAATAGCCCTTCATTCACACCATCACCTTCTTCTATTGCATGACAAAGCCTCCGGTTCTGTTACATTCGCATACTTGCCCTCATTTTCCAGATGAGATGCTTGATAAAGGTAACTAAGTAGTTATGTCAATAAATCAAGTCCTTAACATTCATATATGTTTTTCGTATAAATAATATCCCTAATTCACACTTCTTATTAACTGGATTATACGGCTATAAGGTAAATTCATATAATCTTCTTTATTGTTCAACAAGCCATACCTTATTAACTACTTTCTTTATTAATTCCGATCCCAGGATATTCTCCACAAATTCACGAAACACACCTTCGCCTCCCTTTTTATTAAGTTTTACATTTGCAAGTTTCTGGATATACTCGGGTGCTGATGAAGGAACTCCAACCCAGCCAGCGACATTAAGAAGCTTAATATCATTTATATCATCACCTATATATGCCACGTCTCCCAACCCTATACCCAATTGTGAGCAAAGCTCCGATACAACGGAGAGCTTATCCTTGCACCCCAGAAAGAGATAATCTACTTTCAGCTTGTCTGCTCTTCGTTTTACAATGTTTGTATTCTCCCCAGTGAGAATACCGACCGGGATGCCAAGATAATGAGCGAACAGAACTCCAGCACTATCGTATGTATGGAATTTCTTTAGCTCCATACCATTTTGGCCATAGTACATTCCTCCATCTGTCCAGACACCATCTATGTCGGTAAGAATGAGTTTTGGAAGCTCTGCCATTATTTTATCATATTTGAATATATGACTTCATTTGCCGGTATATCCGTCTGCACAGTCTTTCCAACCACCTCGTTAAGTTGAGACCACTTGTAGCCATCACCAGGACTGAGCATATGAAGGTCTTCTTCCTTAATAACATCTCCGATGTAAAGAACCTTATTAGTAGCTATTGAACGCTCCAACTTCTCTTTGGCCGCGGCAACACTCTTGTCGATATAAAGGTCTTCTGTACCAAGCCAATGTTCTACCATGCGAATATCTCGCACCATGCGGTTTACTCCATCAGGTCCAAGAGAACCAGGTTGGTCTGTTCCCTTCATATGACGATCTATGGTAATATGCTTTTCAATTATCTCAGCCCCCATTCCAACGGCTATTGCAGGAGCTGAAATACCTATGGTATGATCCGAGAATCCAATATGATATTGGCCATAGTGCTTTTTCAGATAGTTGATAGTGTTTAGGTTCAGATTGTCAGGATGAGTGGGATACTGAGATACGCAATGAAGAATGGATATCTCACTGTGATAACGAGTAATCACATCAAGTGCATCATCCAGTTCCCTCTTTCCTGCCATTCCTGTAGAAAGTATTATCGGTATCTTGGTCTCAGCCATAGCAGCAAGAAGAGGGAGATTTGTCAGGTCACGACTTGCTACTTTAAGATAGTCAGGAAAAAAAAGTTTGAGCATAGACAGACACCCCTTTGCGCAAAGCGTTTCTACAAAATCAAGCCCCTTTTCTTTTGCAAACTTATAAACCTCATAATGCGCTTCATCATCAAGTTCGAGGTAGGCACGATGTTCACCATATGTAGCGCCGAAAGAGTTGCTGTTGGCATATGGCCGATTCATCTGAGTGGGGGTCAACTCCTCATTCAAATCTCGGCGAGTCATCTTGACCGCATTCATCGGTTTTAGTTCAAGCCCGAAAACGTCCTCGTGAACAGGACGCGCAATAAGTTCAACAATAAGTTTAGCGATATCAACTGAACCATTATGGTTCTGGCCAATTTCACCAATAATATAGGTTTCACCTTTGGTTATCATAGTGATTAACTTTTGTTAAAATGTTATTTTTTAATATTTCTAGAGATGCTTTTAAGCATTGACTGCTTGATTATTTCGTGTGAATCGAGGTATGTAACAACATCTTTTAACGTAAAGTTGTCATCTTTAGATTTGAGGTCTGTGTAAACTTGTAATGCACTTTTAAGGTCCTCAGGCGTATCAATAGTCAGTCGAATATCATCCCTCCCTTCAAGGAAATCAGGCACAGCAAGCCATTCGCACTTATATTCATCTGGGTGATTGTAAATATGATATGTCACATGCTCGTGAGCAGGAGTGCCATCTCGGGTTGTCGAAGCAACTTTCTTAAGTGCATCTAAAGTGACAAACTCCCCCCAAAATCCGAAATGGGTAAGAATAGATGGTTTTCCATTAATACGGAATCCTATGTAATCAGCATCACTGGTCTTCGCTTTTTTTGCCAATTGTGCAACACCATGCCAGTCCATAAATGGATTATCAGAGCATATTCGGATAATGCCATCTACGCCATTTGCTTCCGCAGCCTTGATGAAACGATCAAGTACATCATTCTCTGAGCCTCGGAAAACAAGTTCTCCTTTCTCTTTTAGGAAATGTTCCAACTGGTCGTTGTTCTCATTAACTGACGTTGCCACAATCACTTCAGAACCTTCAACTTTGTGAAGATTGTACAGCAACGTTTCAAGGAGTGTTTTCCCACCATAGAATTGCTTTAAGATTTTGCCCGGCAAACGAGTTGAACCCATTCGTGCTTGAACAATAATACCAATTTTCATCGCTAATGTATTTATAGTCTCAACCCTATTAAAATGTTATCTGCAAACCGTATTGTATTCTTTCATCATATATTATGTTTCTTGGCCACCTTGGTTACCTCATTATTTCGCCATCATATACCAGATTGTGCTTCCCATATGGTTCCATCACAAACTAATCCGTAATAATACCCTTATCGTCATAAAGCCTCATAACCATCCACTCTCATTCCGTACAACTTAGATATCTCCCTACGCCTATATATAGGCACCACCCCATCCCCAGCTCCGATACATTAAGCATCCACAGAAAAAAAATCCTAACTATTGCGCAAAATATCATATTCCAACGAAAGTCGAAGTGAGACTAGTTTGTACGGAATGAGTGTATAAAAGGAATTGGTCTATTATCATTGTAAAATATATCTTCAATTAGTTTACAAAATCGTTGATTTCCATTTCATTTTCCTTCAGATGTAATTCTGATTCATTGACAATATTGTCTTCGATTTTGTCATAAGTTCTCGTAGAAGATTTGTCTCTGTAAGTAAACAATTTAATATCTGCAAGGTGTTGTAGATTGCTATAATTTAGGATGCTTTAGGATGCTTTATTATGCCAGTTATCGGCGCTTGACACGAAAAACCATCCATTGTATCACAAACGCTTCGCGTTCACCTGTCACACTGACAGGTGCGGAAAAGACATTGATTGCAGTCTATATATTTGGAACAAATATACGCATAATAACCGAAATAACCTTATACTATGCTATACAAAATCAGGCAGCCGGAAAAATCCGACTGCCTGATAAAATAACAACAATAGAGTAAATAAACTTACTTCGCTATTGCCACCGAACGAGTCTCGCGGATGACCGTGATCTTGACCTGTCCCGGATAAGTCATTTCGTCCTGAATCCTCTGGGCGATCTCAGTGCTGAGACGGGCTGCCTGATCATCGGTAACTTCATCGGCACCGACTATGACGCGGAGTTCACGTCCGGCCTGTATTGCATATGACTTGGTCACACCCGGATAGGAAGCAGCT
>JAZRXV010000141.1:0-2979 GCA_045600405.1 Candidatus Cryptobacteroides sp. | reverse complement strand
CTGCTTCTTCTGGAGTTCCTGAAGGCCTTTGACGAAACAGTCCTCCGCCGTATCGGTAAATATATAATCCTCCGAGCCGTTGCTTTCTCCGTTGCTTATGGTGACCGGCACCGGAGCATAATCCAGGAATCGGTCTATGAGGGTGTTGTCGTAGTTCCTGGACAGGGCGACGCTCCTGTTCTCCTTTTCCTTTGCGAGATTGAACCTGTACAAAGGTCGCAGCCTGATGTCGATGTCGCGGTGCTGCAGGAGCTCGTCATCGAAGTCCTTCTTGGCGAAATCTGCGTCGAATGCGAGCAGACCGCTGAAACTCCTTGTGGTATCCGCGAATGCGGCGCTGTCCTCCGCGGCCTTGCTCCTGTACTCGCGGACCTTGCGCTGTGCCGTCTCATAGTCAGCCTTGGATTCCTTGTTACGGCCGAGCATGTTCTTGACATATGAACGGTTGAGGTATGCCTTGGCAAAGTCAGGATACAGTTCGATGGCCGTATCATAGTCATCCAGGGCATCCTGCCAGCGCCCCATTGATATGAATATGGCCGCCCTGTTGAAATGTGCGAGCACATTCCCCGGGTTGATGTTTATCACGCGGTCAATGTCTTCGAGAGCTTCGTTGAAGGCTCCGACCTGGGTGTATATGAGGCTCCTGTTGTATAAGGTCAAAGCATTTCCGGGTTCTTCCTCCAGGACCTTGTCAAGGTCAGCCATGGCCTTGTTGAAATCCTGCAGTTCGTAATAGATCAGTGCCCGGTTGAAATATGCAAAAGTGTTGTCGTCTTCCAGTTCGATGGCCTTGTCGTAATCCTTGAGCGCCAGGTCGTATTTCTTCTGTGCGGCATATACCCTGGCCCTTCGTATGTATCCTTCAGTGTCGAACCTGTCAAGCTTGAGTGCCCGGTTGTAGTCATTCAGCGCTTTTGTCGTATCTGCGAGGAACAGCTGGCATGCTCCGCGGTTGAGGTATGCCGCCGGGTCTTTCGGCTCCTGTTTGATGTAGCGGTCGAAGTCTTCCACGGCTTCCGGGAACTTCTGAGCCAGGAAATATGTCACGCCCCTGGAAAAATACAGCCCTACCTGTCCGGGACGCAGGTCTATGGCTTTCTGGAGGTCTGCCAGGGCGGCATCGTATTCACCGGAACGGCTTTCAGTGATCGCCCTGTAGTGATATCCGTTGGTGAATACCGGGTTGAGCCTGACGGATGTGTTGAAGTCTTTCTGGGCGCCGCGGAGGTCTCCGAGGTTGTATTTGGCTATCCCGCGGAAAAAGAAACTCCAATAGTCGGTGGAGTCCAGTTTTGAAAGAATGTTGAAGTTCTCTATTGCCTGGGCGTACTTGCCGTCGTTCAGGGCCTGCCTTCCACGCCACATGAAAACTTCCGTATCATATTGGGCCGATACGGAAATTGCAAAGCCGAGCAGCAATAATATGGAAAGGAGAAACTTTTTCACTAATTTTGTGGCTCAATCATGCAAAGATAATCATTTATCGTGCCCGAATTGAAAAACGTCCTTAAAATATTCTTCATATTTGTCTTTGCGGCCTCTATCTGTTGCGGAAATACGCATGTGGCCGCAGGTCAGGAAGGCGGCAGCGGCTTGTCCGAGAGCCTTCGCCGGGATGTGGTTTTCCTTGCCGATTCCACAATGAAAGGGCGTGGTACGGGTACGGCGGAGGTTCAGCGCGCGATATTCCATATAACACGCAGGTTCATTGATGCCGGCCTTTGGACGAAAGTGCAGTCATTCAGGGCAAACGGCACCATAGGGCACAACGTGATCGGTATGACCCCAGGCTTCTACGACAGATATGTGCTGGTATGCGCTTATTTTGACGGAATAGGTGTGATGGGGGAGAATATGTATCCCGGCGCTGACTCGAACGCTTCCGGAGTGGCGGCCCTGATGCATCTCGCCTCGATGCTGTCGGCAATACCGGACGGCAATACCGGTTTCATATTCGCGGCCTTTGACGGACATGGGGCGGACATGGCCGGGTCCCGTGCGTTTGTCGATGATTTCGGAAAAAAGTTGAACATTGTCCTTGTTGCGAATCTGGATATTATCGGGTCTACACTGGAGCCTGTCAGGAAGAACCGGCCGGATTATCTTATGGCCCTCGGCGGTGAGATGTACGATTTCTCAATCAGCAAGGCGAACAGGGATGAGAATCTCCACATCTCCTACAGTTACTATGGGAGCAGGAATTTCACGGATCTGTTCTACAAGAGTATGGGAGATCAGAAGTGGTTCGTGCAGAAGAAGATACCTGCAGTGATGTTCACTTCTGGCATCACTCGGAATACCAACAAGCCCGCAGATACGGCAGATGCCCTTGATTATGAGGTTCTTGCCAAGCGCGTGCGGGTCATAGGCAGGTGGCTCAAGTCGCAGTTGTAACTGTTTTCCGGGTATGAGGCGGGAGGATTTCTTGGAGAGACTTTTCATGTGCATAGACAGGAATGTTCCTAATGAGGACTATTCCATCAGTGAACTTGCCCGGGACATGTGCGTGTCCCGCAGCGCCCTGTTCCGAATGACAAAGGAATGTACCGGGACAAGCCCGGCCAGGCTGCTCCGCGAAGCGAGGAATGCTATTTCCTGAATTCTTTCTCCCCGAGAAGCCCTCGTACCATCAATGGCTCATTGGTGGTGATGGCGTCGATGCCAAAGTCGATGAAATTCCTTGCCTGGTCTTCCTTGTCAACTGTCCACACATTGGTGCTCATGCCTAGTTTATGTGCTGTGCCGATCCATCCTTTGTTGAGGCCGACTATGCCGTGATGGTAGTCGAAACCGTTGATGCCGAGTCCGGCAAGCTGGTCCGGATTGAGTTCTCCATTCAGATACTGGTTGGTGAATCCGGGGGCTATGGCGGCGATTTTCCTGCACATATACTTGCTGAAAGAGATGAATATCACCCTGTCGGGAGAATAGAGCCTGTGGGCCTTGAGGGCTTCTATTGTTTTCTCCACCAGCATG
>JAZRXV010000140.1:0-9717 GCA_045600405.1 Candidatus Cryptobacteroides sp. | reverse complement strand
GGAAAGCCCGGTGATGACGGGGCCGGTGTGGATGTCATAACGGAAAAAGGCGGCCCTCTGGTACTGAGGGATGACGGGCGCCATATCTATTCCCTCGACATAAATTCCAACGGAGTGTCATCTGGCCGTGCCAGTCTTTCCCCTGGTGGAAAGTATATGGTGGTAGGCCATACCATGACTGCAGACGGAGGAAAGACGAGTACGTATTATGAGGTTGTGGAGACTGCAGATGGAAAAACTCTTTTCAGGACCAAGGACCGTATCTCCTGGCTCCCTTCCCGTGATGCGTTCTGGTATGTCAGGGGAAATATCGACAGCCGTGACCTGTTTTGCACCGATCCGGCGACAGGAGAGGAAACGCTTATGGCCGCGGATATCCCCGAGGGCTCATTCAGCATATCTCCGACAGAGGATTATCTGATATATTCGGTTGAGGTCAAGGGACCCGTGGAGGGCGCAGTGCACGAGGTGCTCGTGCCTGACGACCGCCAGCCGGGATGGAGGGACAGGTCATACCTGGCAAAATATGACATCGCAACCGGCCTGATGCAGCCGCTCACCTTCGGCTATAACAATGCATGGCTTTCCGATATCTCAGATGACGGAAAGTACATCCTTTTCAGCACCCGGCATGCCCGTCTCACCAAGCGTCCTACGTCGCTTACCAATGTCTACAGGATGAACGCCGCAACTATGGAGACGGAATGCATCATCGAAGATGAAGGATTCATCGGCGGCACGAAGTTCTCCCCGGACGGGAAGAGCATAGTGATTACGGGCTCCGGTGAGGCTTTCGGCGGTATGGCCTCCGAGGTGAAGCCCGGCCAGATTCCTAATGGATATCATTATCTTCTTTTCGTCATGGATATCGAAAGCCGTTCGGTCCGCCATCTCACCAAGGGATTCGGCCCTTCAGTCGATGGCGTCTCATGGAGCCGGACTGACGGGAAGATATATTTCAAGGCGGATGAAAAGGATATCCAGACTCTCTATCGTGTAAATCCGAAAAACGCCCGGATAGAGCGCATTCCTGCAGAGGAGGAGTACATATACGGATTCGACATTGCCTCCAATGCCCCGATGCTGACATATTACGGGCAGAGCCTGTCCAACGGTGACAGGGTATATCTGGTCGATACAAAGAGCCTGAAAGGAAAGGTGGTCCATGATTTCAGCGCGGAGCGTTTTAAGGATGTGGACCTTGGCAAAGGGGATGCGTTCGAATTCACCAGCAGCAGGGGTGACCGGATCAACGGTTTCTATGTCCTCCCTCCTGATTTCGATCCGGCGAAGAAATACCCTCTCCTCGTGCATTATTACGGTGGATGCTCCCCGAGTGCACGCTATTGCACCGGAGCCTATTCCCCTCAGGTGTACGCAGCGCAAGGTTATGTCTTCTATGTGATAAATCCTAGCGGGGCGGCCGGTTTCGGACAGGAGTTCGCCGCAAGGCATGTCAATACCGCCGGGGATGTTGTCGCCGATGATATAATCGAGGGAACGAAGGCGTTCTGCGAAGCGCACCCGTTTATCGATACTGAAAGGATAGGCTGCTTCAGCGCATCATACGGAGGCTTCATGACCCAGCTGCTCCTTACGAAGACGGATATGTACGCTACGGGTATCTCACATGCCGGAATCAGCGACCATACCAGTTACTGGGGCGAGGGATATTGGGGCTACAGTTACAGCGAGATATCCATGGCGGACAGTTATCCTTGGACGCGCAAGGACCTGTATGTGGACCGCAGCCCTCTCTATAATGCGGACAAGATACATACCCCTCTGCTTTTCATCCACGGCTCTGTCGATACCAATGTGCCGATAGGGGAGAGCATACAGATGTTCACGGCCCTCAAGCTTCTCGGTGAGGATACCGCTTTCGTGGTGGTGGACGGATCGAATCATCAGGTCAGGGACTATACGCTCCGCCGCCAGTGGCTGCGTACGATCTTCGCCTGGTTCGCAAAGTATCTCAAGGATGACCCGACGTGGTGGGAGGAACTGTATCCGGAGAAGAACCTCTAGTCGCTGTTGCGGTAATGGAATATCTGTTCAAAGATACTCCTGAGCCGTTCTTCGTCGCGTATCATTTCCCTGAGCTTTTCAAGCCTTGCGGCATTGGGGGACTCGGGGATCCATAATTTCAGATAGCCGCCTTCTGCATACTTTTCATGCAGGTGGCCCAGCATCCTCTGCCAATGCCCTTCGCGGTCGAGTTCCGGGTAGTGTGACAGCCCGAATTGCACAGTCCTCCTTATTATGGTCTCCGGATCGATGAACCTGTCCGCCTCTGCGATTATTCGTCCGTAGATGCTCCTGGGCTCATGGTGCGAACTGGCCCGGTGGTCTTCTGCAGCCTGGGCTATGGTCTCAATCTGCTCCGGGCTGAACCATCCGGGAAGCATCTTGTCCTCACGTATTATCCTTCCTGATTCCAGATGGTGGGTTTTCCTGTCCACGACCAGCCCTGTATCATGGAATGCGGCGGCGGCATATACCATTTCCTCATCCGCTCCGTAAAGCGCGGCGAACCCGAGGGCCTGTGATATGACAGTGCGCACGTGGTCTTCACGGTGCGCACTGTCAAAATTCGCGTAGAGAGGGATGATATTCCCTTCTATGTATGTCCTGAGACTTTCCCTGACCATCTCTAGAACAGATAGCCGAGATTGATGTAGAATGCTCCTGTGCCGTCCTGATTGTACAGGGGGCTGTTCTTCATGAAATGGGTGAGAGGCGTTCCGTATTCGAAGGCTACTATGAAATTCTCGTTCATGATGAAGCGGAATCCGGCACCGAATGCAATGTGCGGGACTTCTTTATGCTGTGAGCAAGCCGGAACGATTGTCCCGACAAGGCTGTTCAGAGGACCCATGTCCATTTCTCTCGTGACCATGGTCCCGTCGCTGAATGCGCTGAGGCCGAGGGCTATGTTCTGGTTGCCAAGGCTGAATCTCGTGAATCTCCACCGTATCTCGGCATTGTAGGACGCCATGTCGAGACCTACCACTCGGGTGCGCATGATGCCTCGTATGGTATTGTATCCGCCCATGCCCTCAAGGTCGTTTTTCTCCCCCATGACTGTCATATATGGCAGTGCGTAATATGGGGTGTGCTTGCCGAAGCATCCTTCGTAGTTGAGGCGGTAGGCGAAGGTCAATATGTCGTTGGTGACAATTGGCAGATACTGCCTCCAGGTGAAAGAATAGCGGAAATAAGGAGTCTCGGAAATGCCCGGAAGGGCTGCTGTCAGGTGCCCTTCGGCCCAGATGCCCCTGGTCGGTGCGCCTTCCTTGTCCCTGGTGTCGTATACCATGCCGGCACGTAATCCGCTGGCAATACCGCCGTCGGCTTCCTTCTCCGATATCGCGCCTGATGCCTTGTACAGGTCGAAAAGAGTAGGCAGGGTGCTTGGATAGACCTTGCCCTGGTCCTTGCCCTTGTTTATGCTCGCGTAGTCGATGGTGCCGGTCTTGAAATAGTTGACGAACAGTCCGGCCTCCCATTGCAGGTTCTCATTGATGCGTCCGAGGAAATCGGACTTGAACAGGACCTCGTTGCGGTGATAGCGGTAGAATGGCGAGAAAATGAAGGCACTGCTGCTCTTGTCCTTGCCGTCCGCAATCATGTCATATGCATAATATGACCTGTATCCGTTGAATCCGTAGAAATCATATGCCTTGTCGAAGTTGGCCCGGAGGGATGAGCTCCAGCGGACGTTAGGAATGAGTTCCTTGTTGTCGTAACGGAGCTGGACCAGCTGGGAGCCCTTGGTGTAGCGGGAGTATTCGATATAGGTCTTCGAATTGTAATTCGGATAGTTATGTCCGTCGCCGTAGTCATATATCTGCAGGATGGCTCCGTATTGGAATCCTTTGTCGGCATCGAATGCTATTGCTGGGAGAGGTCCGAAATTGAGACCGGTCTTGATGATTTCCTTTTTGTCCTGTGCGGAGAGAAGCAGGCATGAGCTCAAGGCCATGGCTGCAAGCAAAATTTTTTTCATTATTATTTCAGAAGATGTCTGTATAAGTTCAGTATGAGGTAGAATGTGCTCTGGGAGAATATCAGGGCGAGGAGTATCATGACTGCGGCATACCATGGCAGGTAAAAGAATGAAAGTATGCCGTAGATTATGAACAGTATTGGCAGCAGCGCGAATTTGGTGCCGAAACGGACTGTGTTGGACCAGACCTTGTCCTTGAGCCCGCTGACCAACTTGCATGCGGCCAGCAGCATCGGGGCCGCAATGACTGCTGCAATGATGAGGAAAGGAAGCAGCACCAGTCCCAGGAGCCATTGCCACCACAGTTTGGGAGACTTGCGTGATTCTTCCCATTCCTTGCATGCCGAATCGTAGTTTTCGTCATCCGGGAAATAGGTGATGAGCCCCGCTATCCGTTCCTGGAGTATGGTTGCCATGCCATTGTACAGTTCGATGTCCTTGGCCTCGGGGTGGGATGCCATGTATTCCTTTACATCGATAGGTTCTCCGTAACTCATCGTCGCCTTTTTCATGGAATGGAAATAGTCCTCGTATTCCAGTCCGACAGGAAGGATATAGACGGGCTTGTCCAATGATGAGGCTGCCTGGACGGCAAGCCTGAACACACCTTTCTTCAAGGGGAGGAGGGAGCGTCTGGCGCGGTGTGTCCCTTCTGAGAATATGCAGAACGGCACTTCGTGGTCGATGCAGTCCACGACCTCGTCGAAGACGGCGGCATTGTTTGCGACTTCCTGAAGGCCATCCCTCTCCCTGGCCAATGGCACCATGCGCAGCCATTTCAGGATGGCGGCTGTCTTCGGCTTGCGGAATATGTCCGCGCGTACCCCGAAGGATGTGACCTTCTTTCTTGCCTGGAGCACTACCAGGGCATCCATGAGGGTATTGCAGTGGTTCGGAGCAAGGATGACGGCTCCATCTTCAGGTATGTTCGATCTGCCTTCGATTGAGATATTGGAGTAACTGGTACGCGTACACCAGTCCACATATGGACGGAGAAAGAAATACCAGAAATTGTCCTCCCAGAGTTTCGGCATAGGTTTCAGGGGCGAAATTTTCTGCAAGATAAGAAATTTTAAGAAAAATTAAGGTTTTTCATATCTTTGTACCTGCAATGTCGAATACAAACATATTGATAATGGCCGGTGGGGTCGGTTCCAGACTCTATCCTTTGAGCACGCCGGAGCATCCCAAGCAGTTCATCGATGTGCTTGGCTGCGGGAAGACGCTGATCCAGCTGACTTATGAGCGTTTTCTGGCCGTTGACCCTGATGCTGTTTTCTGGGTGGTGACATCATCTGATTATGTCCATTTCGTGCGCGAACAGATCCCGGAGATACCGGAAGAGAATATAATCCAGGAGCCGATGCCGCGGAATACGGCACCCTGCATAGCTCTGTCCTCCTGGAAGATAAGGGAAAAATTCCCGGATGCCAATATCGTCGTGACTCCTGCTGATGCCTTTGTCCCTGACAAACAGGCATTCGCACAGACCATCCGTACGGCACTTGACTTCACTGCTGCATCTTCTTCCATCGTATGCGTAGGCATACGGCCGTCCGAACCGCATACCGGATACGGTTATATCCATGCTCCAGGCGCTTCCGGCATAACGAAGGTGTCCGGATTCAAGGAAAAACCGACACTTGATGTGGCGGAGTCATACCTCCGTAATGGCGCTTACTTCTGGAATGCGGGCATTTTCGTGTGGAACGCGCGGACAATAGAGCAGGAAGTCAGATGCCATGCCCCTCAGATTGCGGGGATCATGGATGAACTGGCCCCGTCTTTCCATACCTCCGTAGAGAAAGAGGAACTGGAACGTCTTTTCCCGACATGCGAAAAGATTTCCATCGACTATGCCGTGATGGAGAAGTCATCGGCGGTATATATGATTCCGGGGGACTGGGACTGGAGCGACCTCGGCAGTTTCGAGGCAATAGAAAAAATCAAGAACAAACAAGCATAATATGATAAAGGAACAATTGCAGTCCCTTGATGCCGTCAACCTCAACCTGGGGAGCGGGACAGGCCTGATAATGAGTGCCGTCCTGGCCCTCATCATGTTCGGCATAGCCCTGGGCATCAGATCCGAAACCCTGAAGGATGTTTTTGTACATCCGAAATCCATCTTTACGGGAGTGTGCCTTCAGTGGTTCGGACTGCCGGTCGTGACTTTCCTGCTGATAATGGCATTCAATCCGTTCCTTACACCGATGGTATGCCTGGGAATGCTTCTTGTCGCCAGTTGTCCGGGAGGGAACATTTCGAATTTCATGAGTTCATATTCCAAAGGGAATGTCGAACTTTCCGTGAGCATGACGGCTGTGGCGACTGTCTTCGCACCGCTCATCACTCCTTTCAACTTCTGGATGTGGGGTAACCTTTATCTCAAGTTTGCCTCGCTCCGTGGTACGCTCACCATTCCGCAGCTCGAGATTCCTTTCAGCGAGATATTCAAGACCGTGTTCATCATACTTGGAATCCCGATCGTCCTCGGAATGCTCTTCGCGCATTACTTCCCTAAGGTGACGGAAAAGATCAAGAAGCCGTTCAGCATATTCAGCATTGTGGTGTTCATAGTGATGGTGCTTGGCATGTTCATCCCGAACTGGCAACTTTTCATCAAGTATATAATCTTTATCTTCATTCTGGTGCTGGTGCATAACGCCTGCGCTTTCGGTACCGGATGGACCGGCGCGTCACTCATGCATCTTCCGAAGAAAGACTGCCGTTCGATAACCATAGAGGTGGGAATACAGAATTCAGGCCTCGGACTTACCCTGCTCCTGAATCCGGCTATCTTCAAACCGGAAATATGGAACAATCCTGAGACCGGCATCCTTTATGGCGGTATGCTATTCGTGACGGCATGGTGGGGGATATGGCATATCGTGTCCGGATTGACTCTGGCAAGCATTTTCAGGCATAAGCCGCTGCCTGAGGACGGGCGGTAAAAAAGTTTAAAAATATTTGGAGAATTCAGAATAAAGGGATACCTTTGCAATCCCAAAACGGAGGACTCGTTAGCTCAGTTGGTAGAGCATCACACTTTTAATGTGGGGGTCTCGGGTTCGAGCCCCGAACGGGTCACAAAAAGAAGACAAGTTCTTGAACAATATTGCTTCCTTAGCTCAGTTGGTAGAGCACCTGACTCTTAATCAGGGTGTCTAGGGTTCGAGCCCCTAAGGGAGCACAAAGGCGGTCAATTTTGACCGCCTTTTTCGATTGCAGACCGGCCTCAGAAGCCCTTTTCATCCTCATAAAAGCATCATCCGGCATCACATTCGTTCCGATGCATTGGGTGATTTCAGTTCGAGAATTGTCTTAATAGTAAGAAACTGTATTGAAACAAAATCGGCCTACCGATACCGCTTCGCCACATCCCGGCCTCTGCCGGAAGCGTTGAGACGCGGCTCTAGACGTGCTCGCATCCACAAAAGGATGGGTGTTTATGGACGGGAACATCAAAATGGTGCTGGCATCCACATCTGACGGGTGTTTTGTGGATGGGAAGTCAGACTGATATTGGTGATTTGTTGCAGGTGATTTTGTGCGTATGCGTGTAAATACAATTAAGAAACTTATGCATCGTGGAAGAGCATCGTCACCCTATCAGCCTGTAGTGCCTTAATTATTTGATAACCAAAAAGAATGTATCGTTTTAAATTATTGTGTCAGATTGTTCTTGATGAGTTGATAATTGTTTTTTCGTGACTTGCTATCTCTTTGCCGGTAGGAACGCCTCGTCCAGCACTGAACCCTTGCGGTCGAGCAGAGCGAATCTCATTCCTTCCGGATTGACCTTCATGCTTATCGCACTGACGGTGTGTCCGCCCTCGGTAAAGCGACACTCAATCTTGTCGGCATTCTTCATCGGTGTATCCTCGATATTCTCTCCGCGATCATTGTCGACGGATGGTGTCTGCATATATACCGTGCCAAAACTTCCGTCGGTCTTTTTGCCGTTGAATATTGCGCCCGTGCGCGTATAAATGTGGTGGTGACCTGCAAGGGCGAGGTCAACCCCGAGCTTATCGAAGAGCTCATGCCAGCGGGTATACTCAAAGTATTCTCCGTCACTGCTGTAGAACCATCCATAATGCTCCGCGACTATGATGTACTTCGGAGGTCTGGAGGAGGACTTCTGCTCTGTGACCACTTTCTCGACCCATTTCTGTGCGGCGGAAAGCCCTTCCTCACTCGTCATATCATTATTGTTGAGCATGAGGAAGAGAGCGTCTGAATAGCGGAACCAGTAGCAGATTCCTTCTTCTCCGTCGTATCCGTTGCGCGGATAATAGTCTGTATCGCGGAAGAAATGATTGTTAAACTTGTTCTGGCGCGTCGTGAAGTCGTGGTTCCCAACGCATCCCGCCCACATCCAGTCCTCGAAGGGCTGCTCCTGATACATTCTTTTCCAGAACGAATAGCTGCTGCCCCAGGCGGTGAGGTCACCGAGATGGAGCACCCAGTCCATGGACGGATCATATTCCTTGACCGTCCCTATCATGTCCATGGCGGACTCGAGCCTGACTTTGTTAGGCAAGTATGTATGGATGTCGGAGATAATGCAGGCCGACCATTCGCTCGCGCCCGCAGTCCTGAAATGATGTACTGTGGACAGTTGTCTGCACTTCTTCGCATTCTTCCCGGCGCAAATGACATACTTGTACTGTGTGTCCGGTTTCAGATTGCCGATGGATGCTCCGCATTTGAGGAACTTCACTTTCTCATAGATGTCGCTGCCGTCCTCAAGTACAGAATAGGCGTTGTCGAAAGTGTTGCATAGTTCCATCTGCTCCGGCCTGATCATCGCTGCCTTGTGCCAGTTCCGGGCATTTTCTTTTGCGACGAGTACGAATGTGTCGGTCACAGTGGTGTCGGCGGCCCAACTTATTCGCATTCCGGACGATGCGTCCTCAGCCGGGCAGGTTGTCACGCTATAGACATCATCCGTGGTCTGTGCCATGACGCAGACTTCCAGCATCAGAGCAAAAATAGTAAGGCAAATTCTCATAACCTTTTTCATTGTTTCATACAACACTCTCATTGGATACGTTATTTGTTTAATATCTTTAAAATTATCAATATTGATATTCCTAAGCAAGTTGTAGTACTTTGCTGACACCGACGACAAAGTTAACTGATTATTGATTATCTCCATCACACCCCTCTGCTTTTCCTCCGGGCTTTGATGGCTTTCATGGGCCTTGAACAGCAGGGCCAGCTCACCCCCGGAACGGTAGATCTCATTCCACAAGGTCAGCGAATTCGGTCCGATGTGAAGCTCTTTACAAATGCTGTCCCGATGATACTTTCTTTTCGGCTTGTCACGCCTGGGGACGAGTCCGTTAATCTTGATGAATCTGTCAAAAAGTTGGCAGAAATTGTCGGCCATAAAGAAAATTTCAGTAATTTTGACTCTGTCGATTGTCATAGCGAAAGGGTCTGTTATTGGATTTTCGTTTTACCAAATTTACAAATACTTTCGCTATTTTCTAACCATTTTTCAATCAATTAACTTAGAAGCTGTTTTGAAATGTTCCAATTTTTCTTTTACGCATCTTTTTTGCGCTTTTTCCCGTCTTCTTCAGTCACAATGGACCTCCATTGTTCCTTCAGAATCCAGAAAAAATCATCAAAATATCTGCTATAAAATTTAAAACCAAACATTTCAAAACAGCTTCTTAATCATTCGGATGGACTTT
>JAZRXV010000139.1:0-21350 GCA_045600405.1 Candidatus Cryptobacteroides sp. | reverse complement strand
TTCGCGCAAGCCGGGCATCTCGATTTCGGGTTATGGTTCGTTCGGAGCTCCGCTCGACAAACAGAAACGCCTGTCGTTCTCGGTCAGCCCGTACATCAGCTACAGCAGCAACGTAAACTATCAGGCACAAGGCACCCTGCCGGGCTTCGACAAGGACCACTTCAATTATGACGGGATGATGAATCAGTTCTGGGGCAACGAAAAGGGCGACATCTTCTACAGCGGAAAGAGCGGATTCGCCGAGAGCCGCACGACTACTTTCAATTTCGTTGCGACGCCTAAGTTTACATACAGGCGCGACCGCTTCAGTGCAGAGGTCGGATCCATGTTTGAGCACAGCAGCAGCCGTTATTCACTCGACAGCAAGGCGGACGTCAGCATCTGGAATTATTCGGTAAGAGGAAACGTGCTGTATGAGACCAAGAATGGATTTGAATTCGGAACCGATGCGGCATACAACTTCTACAAAGGATACACTGATGGCTATGGCGATCCCAACCTCATCTGGAACGCCAAGATAAGCAAGACCGTGAAGTCCGTGGTTTTCAGCCTGGCATGCGCCGACATCCTGAACCAGAAAAGGTCGCTGCGCAGAACCGCTTCAGGGGAGTACTTCCAGGATACCTACAGCAACGTGATGGGACGTTATTTCCTGCTCGGAATCTCCTTCAACTTCGGCAAGATGAACGCCAAGAACAATGGCAAGGTCCAGAATGCCATGTACAACATGATGTTCTAGACCTGCCGGCGCAGCTATCTGACTATATCATACACACGCACGTAATCGACTATGAAATCGTCTCCGGCCTCGTATGCTTTCAGCAGATCAGGGCATGGATCACCGGTACAGTTGTTGTTCCTGAAACCTATACCTTCGGTGGAGATGAGTATGAACTCTGGAACCTGGGACACGGCTTCTTTCCCTTCTGTGCCGAACTTCGGCCCGCGTGGCTGACCGTCGAGATATACGGTATAACCGTCAGGCTCCCAAAGCATACCGTAGACATGGAATTCATCCATGTCAATCTTGGTCTTGACATTGTCCCTCGGGCTTTGGAAAGAGACTTGCTGCGCAGTACCGTATCCACCGTAGTGGAAACATGATGGCCCGATATCTCCGGGATCAAAACACTCCATGATATCGTGCTCGATGCCGGAATTGGCCGGGATGAGAGTGGTGCCCTGCATTTCGGACTGCATCCAGAAGGCTGACCACCATCCAGGCATCCGCTGTGTGCGGCAGCGGCATTCGTAGTATCCGTAACGATGAAGGAATTTAGGTTCTTCCATCTTTTCAATAGGCCATATGTTGTTCTTGTTGGTATGCTCATAATCCCAGACGAGATGGCCGGTCTGAAGCTGAGGGGTGGCCAGCTGCCCGTCGGCTTTCCTGACGATCTTCAGGTGGGCCTTTCCGTCCTTGACTTCGACCGCTCCGTCCTCAGGACCTGCGAACCAGTGCGCTTTCCTCATCCAGAAGGTGGTGCGGTAGAACCATTTGCTTTCATCGAGCGAATCGCCGTTGAATTCATCGTTCCAGACGAGCTTGAATTCCATGTTCTCAGGAAGCAGCGATGGCTCTTCGTTTTGGACGGTGATGACCTCCCTGCAAGGAACGGGACCGTCTGTCCCGGTTTCTCCAGTCGATGTGCATCCGAGGAGAAGCGCCGCACAGCCGATGGCAAAAGTTGATTTGGTGAGATTCATTTTGTAGTGATTGTTTACTGTTCTATTCTTACAAAATTATTGATAATTTTGTGAATCATGCAAACTTCCAGGATATTACTTGCCATTTTCCTTATGTTCGGAGCCGGCATCTCCGCATCTGCTGGTCCAATCCTCATAGAAGCTGAAAGTTTTCAGACCAAAGGGGGATGGTGCATAGACAACCAGTCGATGTCAGTCATGGGGTCGCCATACCTGCTTGCCCACGGTCTTGGAAGGCCGGTCGGTGACGCTGTATCCGCTTTCAATGTAAAAAAAACGGGGGAATACCACCTTTGGGTGAGGACACGCGACTGGTGCCGCACATGGGGACGTGACGAGGCTCCGGGAAGATTCTTGATAGCCCTGAACGGTAGCGCCGTCAACGTCGAATTCGGCACGGAAGGGGAGGAATGGCACTGGCAGGACGGTGGTATTGTAACACTTGTCAAAGGCAGGAACGAAATCTCCCTGCATGACCTTACCGGTTTCGACGGCAGGTGTGATGCCATATGTTTTACGGCAAAAGAAGCCCCGGCTCCACCGCAGGACGTTAAGACTCTCGCATCCTTCCGCAGGAAAAATTCAAATCCGGGCCGTCCTGCAAAGAAAGGCGGATATGACCTTGTGGTAGTGGGAGGCGGCATCGCCGGTTGCTGTGCCGCCATAAGTGCCGCGAAGAATGGCTGCAAGGTGGCTCTGGTGCAGAACCGGCCTCTGCTTGGCGGCAACAACAGTTCTGAGGTGCGTGTCGGTCTGTCCGGACTGATCTATAAGGAACCGTATCCGAAACTCGGCAGGCTCCTTGACGAAATCGGCGGTGTCGGATTCTGGACCAGGCATGAGGCGATGCAGGATACCACGACCGAACGCAGCAGGTATATCCTGTCCGTCCTGAAGGAACATCCTGAAAAAGGTATTCACAACGCCGGCCCGGCATCCAATTATGAGGATGACAGGAAGCTTAATGCCATCGCTTCCTATCCTGACATAGACCTGTATCTCAATACCCAGGTCATACAGGCCCGTAAGCATGGCAGCAGGATTGTGGCGGTGAAAGGCGTTGACATAGAAAACGGCCGCACCATAATCATCAAGGGACGTATGTTCGCGGACTGTACCGGCGACGGAAACCTCGGATACGTTGCCGGCGCAGATTATAGGATGGGACGCGAGAGCAGGTCCGAGACCGGAGAATCCCTTGCGCCGGAGAAGGCGGATTCACTTGTCATGGGCACTTCCGTCCAGTGGTATGCCAAAGAGAATGACGAAGCCATGGCATTCCCGGAATGCCCGTGGGCGCTTCAGTTCAATGAGGACAACTGCATACCTATCAAACGTGCCGACTGGGACTGGGAGGCGGGACTGGACAGGAATCAGATAACGGAGATCGAATATATCCGTGACCATGCCCTGAGGGCCGTCTATGGCAATTGGGCATATCTCAAGAACCATTATTCCGGCAAGGATGACTATGCGTGCAGTTCCCTTGAATGGGTCGCATATATAGGCGGGAAGAGGGAGTCGCGCCGTCTTCTTGGAGATATCATCCTGACGGAGCATGATCTTGTGGATTCCGTGCCATATGATGATGCTACATTCACAACCACATGGGGCATAGACCTCCATTACCCTCGGCCAACAAAGGGTGTGGATGGTGATTCTTTCAAAGCAGAAAGCCGTACGAAGAACATTGCAAACTATGCCGTCCCTTACAGATGCCTCTACAGCCGCAATATCGACAATCTATTCATGGCCGGGCGGGATATCAGTGTCACTCATGTGGCCCTAGGCTCTATCAGGGTGATGCGTACCGGAGGTATGATGGGGGAGGTTGTCGGCATGGCTGCCGGGATATGCAAAAAGCACTCTGCCTTACCTCGTGACGTTTATGAAAAGTACCTTGAAGAGCTGAAACAACTGATGTCGGAAGGACTCTGATATGAAACTGTCTGTTTTCAAAGATACTACACGGTACAAGGCCTTTTTCCTGTCGCTGCTGCTTTCCGCGATAGGATTCGGGTTGTACAAGGGCGTGATTGACAACTACTTGGCTGAAGCCGTCCATATCAATGAATTGGAGCGTGGGCTGACGGAGTTTTTCCGCGAATTGCCAGGACTTCTACTGGTTGTCATACTTGCTGTTTTCTACCGCTTTTCCGCCGAAAAGATGTATAGGATGGGGCTCGTGATAATGTTTGTCGGAATGTTTCTGCAGGCCGTCGTGGCTCCGGGCAAGGCGGTTGTCATGGCGGTCATTTTCCTGTATTCACTGGGAGAACATGTGCAGTTGGGGATGAAGAACACCCTGTCGCTCGAGTATTCGAAGGCCGGGAAAGGCGGACAGGCGCTCGGATATCAGAACTCCATATACCAGATAGGCAATCTGGCCGGTTATGCTGCCGTGATAGCCGTGTTTGCACTGGTGGCCGGACGGACCATCTTCAAGCCTGTTTTCGCCGCATCTGCCATCTTTATAGGCATGGCAATGCTTGTGTCCTTCAGGCTGACCGGGCAAAGCGCCACGGACAAGTCGAAAAGCCGTTTCTATTTCAAGAAGAAATTCCGCAAGTACTACATGCTCGAAGTGTTCTATGGCGCACGCAAGCAGGTGTTCTTCACATTCGGTCCCTATGTGCTGATCCTCTTCTATGGAGCTGATGCAGGCGTGATAAGCATGCTGTTCGCCATTTCCGCCGTTGCGTGTTTCTTCTTTGCGCCCTTGGTCGGAAAGATTATAGACAGGCTCGGGTACAAACCTGTGATGATTGCCGATACCCTCATTCTCGTGATCGTATGTTTCTTCTACGGCTTCGCTCATCATATTTTCCCCATGCATACGGCATTCATGGTATGCTGTGTGAACTATGTGCTCGACTCGGTGATTTCACTCGCCTCAATGGCTTCAAACGTATATGTCCAGGATATATCGGACAGTCCGGAGGAGATGAGGGCTACAATATCCACGGGGATCTCGGTAAACCATCTCATCACCGTTTTCATCGCACTTCTGGGAGGATGGGTGTGGAAAACGCTCGGTATCGAGACACTCTTCATATTATCCGCAGTGCTCGGACTGTGTAACAGCGCTTATGCCGCTACAATAAAAGTAAGGAAATGACAATGTTGGAAAAAAGGATGATGGCCCTGAGGGATGATTCCCAGGTCGCAGGCCTTAGCAGGTTCTTCAAGACAGGAAAAGGCCAGTATGGGGAAGGGGACATGTTCCTTGGAATCAAGGTGCCCGTGACACGCGGGGTAGTCAAGGAGATATGGAAAGACTGTACTTTGGAGGAACTGTCGGCTACGATAAGGAGCCCATGGCATGAGATAAGGCTTTGCACATTGCTCGTGCTGGTGCAGATATTCAAGCATGCAGGAAAGGACCCGTCACTCAGAAGGAGATGCGTGGATTTCTACCTCTCAAACACTGAATATATCAACAACTGGGACCTCGTGGACCTGAGCTGTTACGAGATATTGGGAGTATGGCTCCTCGACAAGGACAGAAGCATCCTGTATGATCTGGCCAGGAACGGCAGGACCATCTGGGAGCAGCGTATCGGGATGGTCAGCTGCATGCAGTTCATCCGGCACGGACAACTTGACGATGCCATTGCGATAGCCGACATACTTCTGCACCATCCCCATGACCTTATCCATAAATCAGCGGGGTGGCTCTTGAGGGAAGTGGGGAAGAAAGATGAGGCCCGTCTCAAGGCCTATCTCGAATCTCCGGCCCCGGGAGAGGACAGGCCGAGATGTTGTGTCATGCCACGAACCACACTCCGCTATGCTATAGAAAAATTCAAGGATGAGGAAAGGCTCAGGTATATGGATTTCGTATGAAAAGGTTTTTGATTCTCGTATTCGTTGTGGCAATCAATGCCATTGCTTTTGTAACGTATGGCCTGGATAAGAAGAAGGCCCATCGTGGCAGAAGACGTATCCCGGAGTCGACGCTGCTGTTCCTTGCCTTCATAGGAGGAGCAATCGGAGCATACTTCGGAATGAAAGTCTTCCATCACAAGACAAGGCACAGGAAGTTCCGGATATTGATACCTGTCTTCATCGTGCTGCAGGCGGCCCTTGCCGCATATGCTTTCTTCATGTTTGTCCTAAAATAGTTCCGGTAATTTCTCCGACTGGTCCATAATGCCTATCTTTGCACCCCGATTGCAGAATATGGCACTTAAGGATAACAGAGATTCGATAGATTTTGCAAATGAGCCTGTAGGACGTCTGTTCCGGCAGATGCTTGTCCCTACCCTGATAGGGATGCTGTCGATTGTCATCCTGAACCTGACGGACGGCGCCTTTATTGGGCACGGGGCCGGATCCGACTCCCTGGCTGCAATCAATATCGCTGCTCCTATTTTCAATATCCTGAGCGGAATAGGGATAATGTTCGGCATAGGCGGATCGATAGTCGCGAGCATACATCTTTCACGAGGTGACGTCAAGGCCGCCAGTATCAATGTCACCCAATCCATGCTTGGAGGGGTGGTGTTGGCAATCCGAAATTCGCCATGGCTACATCCCTGGTAGGCACGGTCCTGAACATTTTTCTCGACTGGCTGTTCATATTCCCCTTCGGATGGGGACTTGACGGCGCAGCAAAGGCGACCTGTTTCAGCTTCTGCATCGCGGGGCTGATGGTCATATATTATTTCGTATTCATGCCGCGTACGGTCCATCTGTACCGCCTCCGTATGACAATGAAATCTTTGCTCCTGACACTGAGGAATATAGGTTACCAGATAAAAATGGGTTTCCCTGCAATGCTCGGTGAAATAGCGGTATGCGGGGCGGTGATAGCCGGCAATTTCATGTTCATGCGTTATCTTGGAGAAGACGGTGTCGCCGCATACAGCATAGCCTGCTACTGCTTCCCGGTGATATTCATGATGGCTGACGCAATCGTCCAGTCTGCCCAGCCTATCGTCAGTTTCGCCCATGGAGCGAACAATATTCCCAGGCTGCGCGAATCAGGAAAGCTTATGGTCAGATGGGCCCTGGGAGCCGGTCTGACGGCAAGCTTGCTGATGTCCTTTTTTGCTCCGTATATCACCATGCTGTTCCTGGACAAGACGGAAAGAGCATTTGCAATATGCGCGGAAGGCCTGCCTTATTTCGGAGCCGGAGTAGTGTTCATCACATTCAACATCGTCGTCATCGGATACCTTCAGAGCATCGAACAATCGGCAAGGGCTACTGTTTATACACTCCTGAGAGGGTTCATCATAGTCATACCGTGCTTCATCATACTCCCGGAACTCATAGGGAATACCGGGATATGGCTTGCCATACCCGTTGCGGAAGTGCTTACAACACTGGTGATAATTTTCTCAGCCAGGATTATCTCAAGGACCTGACGCAGTCTATTTGAATCTTGGGTCGATGACGATGTCTTTTTCTCTCTCCTCGGGACTGACCTTGAGACTCGCGACTTTGCCATTCCTGACGGAGACGGATACTGAGGTCTGCCCGGAAGCATTGAGTTTGAAATCCACGTCCCATTTCTCCGGCCATGAGTAAAGGAGGAATATCCTTCCGTCTCCGTACGGGTCGGATTCCATGAGCATGCTCTGAATGCCTACCATGGCGGTTCCGCCCCAGTTATGGTCCGGAAGCCAGTCGTGTCCCGGACCGAAGAATGCCGGGAACCGTGACTGAGGCATTGTATTGTTAGCCATCTTGTAGACCGCTCTCTTTTCAGCTTCTTCAGGCCATCCCATTGCCGCAACGTTGGCTACATTGCACATCCATGAGAAATCATATTTGCCCTTACGGTGTGCAGGGAAGAGTTCGTATGTGTCGCGCAGCAACTGTTCTGTGCCCGGGTGGCTCACTCCGTAGATGCGATAAGGGAATGCAGTGTACATCTCTCCGAACTCCCACAGGTTCATTTCTTCCTCGAGAGAACGGGCGGGAAGGATTATGCTGCGGCCGTCCTTTTCCCCCATCGGTATATCCGGAATGATGGCCTGAAGGGCCTGGACCATGTAGCGTTCCGCTTCTCCCAGAACCTCCAGCTTGAGAAGTGCATCGCAGACACGCCGGAGTCCGCAGACAGTCTCGACGGAATTGGTAGCGTCCCTGCCGAACTCAAGTTCGTTCGACGGATAGATGCGGAGCTTGCCGTCCGTATCCAGTTCGTTGCCTGTAAGCCTCATGGTTTCATTCCGATAGAATGTCTCGAAAAAACGCAGGACATCAAGTATCCACGGTATGTCGGCGCTGATGTCCCTGCCGATGAAGTCTTTTGCCACGAGTGCCATCCAGGCATGCTGTAGCATCATCTCGAAGTGATATGTGAGATGCACAGCTCCGCAGAGGCCGTTGGACATCGGAGCTACGCAGCACAGGCCGAGGAGATCAAGAGGCTCAGGAAACACCACGCCTTCGGCACCGAGTGTGCGTGCCCGTGCCCTGGCTGCGTCCGCCCTGAGCCTGTAGAAGTCGATGCTCTGGTTCACAAGGTCATTGTCGCCGCCAGCAATGCCCGGCCAGCCGAGCCAGCGCTGGTTCTGCATCATGAAATGAGTTCCTTCCCACCTTCTGAAGTCAGGTGTCTTTTCACCCTGTACCCATCTGTCAAGTTCGCCGTCATAACTTTGTTTGATGCGGTCGGGATAATTGTCCACAGTAAAGATGCCTCCGTTGAAAAGGAGAGGGAATTCCCCTCCGCGGTTGCATGCCAGCATATATCTGAACAACTGGTAGTTGCGTCCGATCTTGAATCCGGGATCATCTTCTCCCGCATCGGTATTTACCATTACATGGCTTCTGTCCCAGAACTCTTTCCAAAGAGTTTGCTGCTCTTGCCACGCCTTCTTTGACTTTCCCTTCTTCAGGAGGCCGGAGGCCCGTGAAGCCCATAGCTCCGGGTCGGCATTGATCCCCGCTCCCGTGCTTACTGTCATGCGCATTCTCTTTGAGGCCTTTGTCCTGCCGGTCCATGCGGAACCTTTCCACTGCTGCCATTCTATCTGAGTTCTGCTGATATCTTTGAGACCACCGCGTACTTTCAAGCTGCCGCCGAAGTTGCGTCCGGAGATGAAATCATTTATATCTTTCACGCTGATGCCATGCTTCTCCGCTATTTTTGCAAAATCGACAGGGACTGATGAATTACGGTGCACCCAGTCGATGCCATCTGAGGTCGGAGTGATTTCATCGGCGGTATAATCTGCGTACTCGGAGAGCCCGATCTTTATTTTCTTTCTGTCAACGTCCCTCCATGAGCCGAAAGCGACTTCGAATTCCTCCTTCCTGTCGGAGTTGCTTTCAATGACAAGGGTTTCATCAGCGTACCACATTTTAAGCGATGTGCCGTTCTGAGTGATCCCGATATGTCCTGTGCCCGGGTCCAGGGTCTGAGTGAACCCTTCGCCGCCGAACTTCCAGTTTACGGGAGTAATCCTGATGCAACCCAGCTTGAGAAGATGCAGGCCGGAATCGTAGGCTCCGTTGTGACCGAGGTAAATCCATATGGAGCCATCCTGCACCCATACATTCGACCCCGCACCAAGACTTCCGGAGAGTGGCATTGAATCGATTCCGTCGATTGATGGTGAGTTCCAGACGACTTTGTAGGAATCGGGAAGGTCCCCGGCGTTTGACAATTCTGAATGAGCCACTGGCAGGACCAGGGCAAAGATGAAGCTGAGGATGAATTTTCTCATAAGGAAATACTGTCTGTCAATACAAAAATAAACTTTATTTGTTAAATTCGTGGAATGGAGACAAAATTACCGCAATTCAAATTCAATAAGCCGTTTATCTATTTCATCTGTATCGTATCCGCGATGGGGGGACTGCTCTTCGGTTACGATTGGGTGGTTATCGGTGGCGCAAAGATTTTCTATGAGGAATTCTTCGGACTTGTCGGCAGGAACCTGCTCATAGGCCTCGCAACAAGCATAGCCCTTGCCGGCTGCATGCTGGGAGCGCTGACATGCGGGGCTCTTGCGGACAAGTTCGGACGCAAACCCCTGCTGATACTTGCCGCATTCATATTCGTCGTTTCATCGATAGGCACAGGTGCTTTCAGTAATTTCGCGCTTTTCCTCACGGCCCGGTTCATCGGGGGAATAGCCATAGGCATTGCATCCGGGCTGAGTCCGATGTACATAGCCGAAGTCGCTCCTACAGCGATCCGGGGCAAACTGGTGACACTTAACCAGCTGACGATAGTCATCGGTATCCTTGCCGCCCAGATAGTCAACTGGCGCATTGCAGGTACGCATGACGCGGCATGGAACGTTGATCTTGGCTGGAGATGGATGTTCTGGGCTACTGCTTTTCCGGCCATGGCTTTTCTCATTCTGGCATTCTTCATCCCGGAAAGTCCCCGCTGGCAACTCATTTCCGGCAGAAATGCACAGGCGGTCCGCACGCTCTCCAGGATAGGGGGGCAGGGATATGCTGAGGAAGAGTCCGCCACTGTACTCGGGGCAGGCTCGGAGGCTGAAAGCAGCGGCCTGCGCCAGCTCCTTACCAAGCCGTTCCATAAAGTCCTGCTACTGGGAATAATCATCGCTTTCTTCCAGCAGTGGTGCGGTACGAATGTAATATTCAACTATGCTCAGGAGATATTCCAAAGCGCAGGTTATGACGTTGACAACACTTTCATTAACATAGTCATTACAGGTATTGCAAACCTCCTCTTCACCTTTGTCGCAATCTATACGGTGGACAAGATAGGACGGCGCGCCCTCATGCTGCTCGGTGCAGGCGGACTTGCCGGAATCTATTTCATTCTGGGCGCATGCTATTTCTTCCAGGTCAAGGGTATTTTCATGGTGATTCTCTGTGTCCTGGCCATAGCCTGCTATGCGATGACACTCGGTCCGATAACCTGGGTGCTCATATCCGAGATATTCCCGAACAGGGTACGTGCGGTTGCAGTGGCAACAGCCACTTTCTTCCTTTGGATCGGGAGTTTCACCCTTACACTTTCATTCCCTCTGCTGAACGGCACTCTCGGGACAAGCGGCACATTCTGGATATATACCGCAATATGCGTCGCCGCCTTCATCTATTTGAAAAAGGCTCTCCCGGAAACAAAGGGGAAATCGCTCGAACAGCTTGAAAATGAGTTGATAAAATAAATACTATGGATACGGCCCCGATAGAGCATGACAAGTTTTACGATGGACACATCGATGCGGTGGACATGGAAGATTGGGAGCAGTCCGGAGAGGGCTGGAATGCAGTCACATATTATCACAAAACGGACGAGAGACTCCTGCTAAAATTGAATTCGGAATCGATGCCTTTCGAGCAGACGCTGACCGAATACAAACTGACAAAAGCCGTCTATGAACTTGGTGTGAAGAGCCCTGCCACCATCAGTCTGGTGACTGACGGCAAGCGCTACGGCATCATCACAGAGCGCCTGATCGGAAAGAAATCGTTTACCAGAATCCTTTCCGAGAATCCCGACATGCTCGAGCCGCTTGCCAGAACCATGGCCGAATCTGCACGCATCCTGCATTCCCTGTCATGCGATACGACGCTCTTCGACAGCATCCCTGAACGCATACGCAACGAGGTGAATTCCTGCATATGGATAGATGGGAAGATGAAGGAACGCCTGAATTCATACGCCGACAGCATGCGCCCTGTGACTACCTGCCTCCATGGAGACATGCATCCCGGCAATATCCTGCGGACGGACAAGGGTGACTACTGGATAGATATGGGACGCTTCGGCTACGGTGATCCGGACATGGACTACGCCAGCCAGTACATGCTTGCCAATCTCGCACCGGAATCCATGGTCAAGTGGATACTTCATATAGACCGCGCCACATACAGCCGTTTCGTCGAAATGTACGGACAATATTACTACGGTGACGGCTTCCGTACGGAAGAGACGCAGGAAAGGCTTAATCGGGCTATATGCCTGACACTGGGACACGGTATGGCAAAATCACCGGCTGCCGCAAAGATATACGGTCCCTATGTCAAAGGACACGGGTGGCTCACCACTGCCATCGTCAGGCTCATCAGTCCGCTGGTGAAAAGGAAATAGGCTGTGCTATAGTCCGTTAGCCACGCAATAATCGCTCAGCGCTTCCATCCATTCCCATGAAATCAGGCCCCTGCCGATCGCGATATTAAGATATTGCAGATTATAGTCATTATAGTCCGTCTCGGTAAAACCTTCCAACTCCAGGATCTTTTCCAACGGTGTCAGACCATATGCCTCGATATATGCTTCCATCTTGTCTGCATCAAATCTCATCAGGTCATCATATTCAAACAAATTGGCAAGCACTTTAAAAGTTCCATCGCACATGGACAGGATGCCGTTCGACAGATGATTCAGATGCCTGCTCGTTGCAATTGCGTATGCATCAATATTGCCATCCAACATTTCAAAACCTTCCAATGCAAGCCAGCGGTCATTATCCGCATCATAGAAATGATGTCCGATGTAATCTTCAGCATTCAGAGCATTGATGAATGCGTATTTCATTTCATCCTTGTCGTAGAACCCATGTTCTTCTATGACGGTGACCTCAATATTGTCTTCGAACGTTAACGTGAAAGCATTTGCCACCTTTTTGCTTTCCATGATGAAGCATACCTGTGATGATGACACTTCTCCCGTCTTATGATCGAAAGTACGGATTACATCGCCCACTTCCAATTCTTCAACGGCCTTCCGACCACCGTTCCCCATGGTGATCATCGTACCGGCGGCAATGCATGCGGAAGCCTGATAGGTGCCCTCCCAGGTCAAATTGCCTTTAAATTTAATGCTTGACACCTCTCCGGATGAAACGGTGAAAGTGATAGTATTACTTCCATCATCGTAGACGTAATTGCCATTATTATCTGCTGAGATATATTCATCCGTATTTATTCTGAATTCTTTGTCCGGATCTCCGGATGCATTGTAGAAGATAAGTTCCGAAGCATCAGAAGAAAGATAGCACGAACCGGAAGTAAATATTGAGCTCCATGCGTCGTTTGGTAGGTCAGTCCCGCTTTGTATTGGGAAACCGGCAGGCAGAATGCTGGCAACAGTCTCTCTGAATTCAGTCGGGAAAGAAGCTGTGGTTATCTTGCTGCGCTCTATCTTGAGAGTTTTACCCGATATGAATGTCTTGATGCAGACTTTTTTATCCGTTGCAGTAAACTTTATGCTTACCCCGCTGTATTCACCGCCAGGCATGGCAACATAAAAGTCCGTACCATTGCTTGTAAGTCCGACTCCATCTCCACAGTCCAGGGTTATCGGGCTGGCCAGCCCTTCGGCATTGACTGTGATGCTCTTCACGATGATGCCTGCACCATTCCTTGCCGTGATGCGGAGTATGCCTCCGACGTTTTCGAATTTGGCCGGCGATGCGATGCCTCCGCTGACGGTGACGGATGCAGTCATCGGAGCGAAGGAGATGTCCATACCCGCCTGATAGGTCTGCGAAGCGGGCCAGGCGGTTCCATCGTATGTGGCGGGATAATATGCGGTATATGTGCCATCGGATGGCATGATGCCGGTGAATTTGCCATTGGTGGTTGCGGCTCCTTCTGAAAGGGTGAATGTATTTCCATCAAGGGTGAATGTGTCCCCGTCAGACCACACGACATTGTAGCCGTCGTTATCGTTACCGCTCAGTGCCGTCCTCGTTGCAGGTTCGGTATATGCGAGAATCATGTCCGCGCTGATTGTCCTGTCCTCCGGTGCCATCGGCTGCTCCTTGTTGCAGGAAACGATAGCGAATGATGCAGCAATGGCTGCAAATGCAATTATTATCTTCTTCATAGCGCTGACCTCCCTAGTTCCAATCACCGTCACCATGATTGCCCCCCATTCCATATGGAGATGTACCTCCGCTCTGGCAAAGCACTCTCTGTACTTTGATGTTTATCACTTCCGCTTTGGGAGAAACATAGCCGGACTGTATACAGCCCCTGTCATTCTGTTCTTTAATTATCATGTTATGTCTTTATTTTGCTTTCAAATTACATTCATTCGGCAAATATCGCAAATGATTTCTACGACATCAAATATAGATTCGTTATATTTGTAAAAATAATATCATATCGCATATGAGAACAATCAGAACCATCCTAATGGCAGCGGCAATGCTGTTCTGTCTTACTGGAAATGCCAAGCCTGTCGATCTGTATCTGAATGCCTCGAACTATGTCAAGGCTGACGGAAAGACGGATGTGGCGGACAGACTGCAGAAGCTTATCGACGATAATCCCAACCGCACCATTTTCTTCCCGGACGGTGTATATATGATCAGCCATTCGCTTATAACTCCGGCTGACCCGACCAAGGCCGTCCATCTCGTATTCGCGAATTTCGCGGTTCTCAAGGCGACTGATGACTGGCAGGGCGGTGCACTTGTGCGCCTCGGAGGAAAACTGCCTTACAACACGACCAGGATAAACGGAAGCAACTACGGAATGGAAGGCGGCATCTTTGACGGAAGCGGAATCGCCGACGGCATCACCATCGAAAGCGGCCGTGAGACCCGTATCGACCATGCCTCCATCAAGAATGTTTTCATAGGATTGCACATACTCCACGGTGCCAACAGCGGCTCGTCCGATTCGGACATTGTGGACTGCAACATCATAGGGAACGGCAAGCCGGAATCCATAGGCATACTCATCGAAGGATATGACAACACCTTCACCAACATCCGTCTCGCCGGATTCTGCACCGGTGTATGGTGCAAGTCAGGCGGCAACAGCCTCAAGAACATCCACCCGCTCTCCGGAGCCGATTTCCCTAACAGCGTAGGATTCAGGGTTGAAGGAAGCAACAACTGGTTCGACTACTGCTACAGCGACCATTTCGCTATCGGCTTCAAGCTCTCCAAGGGTGTGTACAGCCATTTCACATTCTGCTGGGTATGGTGGTACACCACGAACAACGTTCCGTTTGAAAAGGGCATAGTCTGCGACGGTCCGCTTGAGTCGATCTTCTACGGCCTGCGCACCGGATTCTCATGGGATTATGAGCCGGTCACCCTCCTTTCCGCCGAGAAGGGAGGACGCGGATACATCGAATCCAGCATTATCCCTGACCATAATTGGACAGCGGACGATGTGAGCGATTATTACATCAAAAGGTAGAAATCGAAGGACGAAATGTCATTCGCTCAATATGGCCCTGTATAGATTGCAGCCTATGAAGTTGCCGATCACAATAGCTGCGTAAAGCAGCAATACGTCCGCGAAATGGCCGAATATGAAATCGGCCGGTACACACAGATAGTAGAATATGTCGGCTATGCAGTGAGGGAAGCCGCACATGATGAACATCGGGACACCGAAAAGCAATGGAAGGAATTTTCCCTGCCGGCCGAAAGTGACTGCTGTTGTCATGATGAAACCGCATCCTATAGCAAGGATTCCACAGCGTAAAGGTCCTGTGGCCAGACGGGCCTCGAGGATTTTCTGCGCCTGCTCCTGGAGCGGCATGGGGGAGCATCTTGCCATAAGTGCAACAAGGAGACAGCCTATAATGTTCCCTAAAAGAATCAGCATCAGCCCGCCAAACTCTCCCCTTGAAATGAACCCGGCCGTTCCTGTGAATAATTTAAGGCCGTAATGGACCACTGCAAGCAGTCCGAATGCAAAGAGGATGGCTCCAACTATGCTGGTCACAGCCAGATATCCGAATCCCGCAATTCCAATACAGATACCAGCAAGGACAGACGAACGCAACATCTTCCAGAAACCTTTCTTATCTTCCATCTTATTCTTGGTTAAAACTTGTCTGTTTCAATACGAAGCACAAAGATAGTGTGTTCAAGCGTATTCTCAATCATATGTTTTTATTAAATTTGCATTGATTATCGGGGTACAGGAGTGTCCTGTTGAGATTATGACCCGTAGAACTTGATTCGGTCAATACCGACGTAAGGAATTAATTATGCAAAAGAAATGGACTGAAGAAGCCTGGTCCGGGGCTTCGGGTATCTACGCACGGATTATCGGACATCCCTTTATCAAAGAACTTGCTGCAGGCACGCTTGACAGTGCCAGATTCAACCGTTATATCGCTCAGGATGAAGTATATCTGGGTAATTACGGACGGCAGATGCTTTCTTTCTCCTCCATGATAGACGATGCGGGACAGCGTGCGATGTTCGAAGAGTTCGCACGGTCAGGTCTGGAAGGGGAGCGTGCAATGCACGAGTTGCTGACAGTGCGTTTCGGCACCGACCTGAAGGTATGCGCATCGCCGGTCACAGCGGCCTACAATGCCCATACCGAGGCTGCTCTGGCCTCCGGATACCGCGAACTTGCCCTCGCAGCGCTGCTGCCTTGTATGTGGGTGTACAACGAAGTCGGCCTGCACATCGTGAGCATAGCCAGAATCGAGGGGAATCCGTACCGCGAATGGATTGCGGAGTACGCCGATGAAGGATTCACCGAAGGGGTGAAGGCAGTGCTGGCACTTGCCGACAGTTATGCCTCCGCTGCTGATGACGACCTGCGCCGGCAGATGACGCGCCTTTTTGTCGAGGCAACGCAATTCGAGTACGATTTCTGGGATTATGGCTATGGACGGGACTGAGCGTTGTTACGCAATGCGAGACGATTTGCCATCCTGTAACCTGCTACCGAGAACATCATCTCCATCAACAGTTCGAACCCGGCAGCCGTTAACGAGCAGAACAGGGATAGCTTGACAGGCCAGCCGAACAGCGGCACGCTTACAACGAGCGCGAAGACAAAGTTGTCGATGAACTGGGAAATGCCTGTCGAAATGAAACTGCGTGTGGCAAACTCCCGGTAACCGCCGGTTTTCAAGATTTTAGCAAAAGCCATGTTTATTATGGAATTTGCGGCCGAAGACACCGCCATAGCGAAAGCGGAGCCGAACACAATCCAGGTAGACCCTCCAATAGTTCCGTTCAGGGCGTCGTTGACTTCCGTGAGGCCGGTGGAGTAGTATTCGCCCCACATTCCCGGAGTCAGGGACACAAGTTTGAAAATGCCGAAAGTCAGGAGGTTTATTGCGATGGCTAGAATGGATATCCGCAGGGCATCCCTCCCTCCGTATACCTTGCAGAAACAGTCCATTAGAAGGAATGGGATCCACGATAGCACGAAACCGCAGTCAAGTGCAACCCAGTCTGTGTGGAACAGCTCCTTGTTTGCCAGAAAATTCATCATCACCACCGCCAGCACGAAGGTGGTGAGTGCCAGGGACGGCACTTTTTCAAGTATATCCCGATACCCCCGGTACTCGGACCTGATCAGTTCACGTATCATTGCTCTTTATGTTTTAATTTGTGCAGCGGAGGATGACAAGCCTATATTTCATCTTTTGCGTAGATGTAGTTGAAGAGAGGGGAGTCGTACTCGAAGTAGTCCTCCTCCTTGAAGAACCGCTTCAGCTCGGCAGTCGCATTTTCAAGAGAATCAGATGTATGGATTATATTTTCCTGATGGCTCATGCATAGATCGCCGCGTACCGTCCCGGGCAGAGCCTTGCGGCCGTTCGTCGCTCCCGTCATCTCCCTTACCACGTCCACGGCATCTATGCCTTCCCAGCAGCAGAGTATGACCGGCGCCGCCATCATGGAAGACTCGATGATAGGGTAGAATGGCTTGCTGACGAGATGTGCATAATGCTCGGCACACTTCTCTTTTGTAAAACGGAACATCTTGAGGGCCACAAGTTTAAGACCTTTCTTCTCAAATCTTGATATAATTTCACCGGAGAGTCCTCTCTGGAGGGCGCACGGCTTGATGATCACTAATGTCCTTTCCATATTTCAATGCAAATATACATTCAACCGAGGAATTATGCCAAAAATGTTTATTTTCGCATATGCATTTGTCCCGCGCATATCATCAACTGTCATTCGATATCTCGCAGCCTTCCGTCAGCAGCGACAGAGTCTGTTATGTCCTGCTACCGGAGGGTTCTGTAGCTGATGTTGCCAAATGGGCGGAGAAGGCATCGGCAGCCGTCAATGTCAATATCGTTCTCATTTCCGGCATGGACTGGAACAGAGACATGTCACCGTGGGGTGCAGACGGGGTCATGAAGGAAAAGAAAATCTTCACAGGAGGCGCAGGCATGTACCTCAAGGAGCTCGTCAATGACTTTGTGCCGTCAGTGGAGCAATGGTTGAAGTTAAATAGTCCAAAACGTTATCTTTTAGGGATTTCGCTATCGGGATTATTTGCGATCTGGTCACTTTCCAAGTATGACGGGTTCGAGGGTGCAGGATCAGTCAGCGGTTCTCTGTGGTTTGACGGATTCACCGATTGGACCAGAAAGACACAGTTCTCCGGCAAAGGCCGAGTATATCTTTCCCTTGGTGTCAGGGAAAAGAATGTGCCGGACAACCCACTTCTCTCCTGCTGCTCCCAGGCTTGACAGAGCTCTTGAAATCCTTCTCGCAGAAGGGGAGTGAACAGCATCTCCATGACTGTAGATGCATCCATTTTTCTATAAGTTTGATTTATTTCCACCTGTTATCATCACTTGAAAGGTGGATTTTTTATTCTTATATCCAAAATATTGATTATAAGATAATAAAACAAAAGTGTATTATAAACTAACATTTTCGTTAAGGTGTATTTTGGTCGGAAATTGAAGTGATTTAACTTTGCGACGGCTCAGCTGAGAGTCCGAAAATCTCCAAGTTTCTTTACTTGCTTTCAGTGCATTCTGTTCATTAATTAAGTCCAAACCTTTGTAAACATTTCGGAAAGGATTATTTTTGTATCCTGAATTAAAAAGATGAATTATATGAACAAGACAATCAGGAAGATCCTTTGTGCAGTATCTTTCGCTGTGCTGGCTGTTTCCTGCCAGAAGGGAATCGATGATGTTGAGTCCGTGACCAACACCAAAGGAACCATCGAGATCAGCGTCAACGGGCTCATGGGTGAATACACCCAGGTTGACGCCACCAAGTCGTCGTTGGTAAATACTGTCAGGGTTTCCTGGGAGAAAGACGATATCGTATATGTTTTCGATGGGACCAAGTGTCTTGGCTCACTTGCAGCATCGCTTGATGGCACCGAGGACAGGTATGCACTCCTCTCTACGGACGGAAGCAATCATACGATAATGAAGCCGGCAGATGGCACGACAAAACTCACCTTTATACACAGCCCGCTTCTCACTGAAGAACCTGCTGTCAGCGAAGGTGCCATATCCATTTCCCTTGCCAATCAGAACAGTCAGAAGGCTCCCTTCGTGGCTTTTGCGACATTGGACTACAATAATGAGGAGTCTATCAGTAATGCCATTGTTCCTTTTAAGTTTGCTACATCTGTCATCAAGGTCAACTGCACCGGTCTTAATGCCAATACCGCCATCTCATCCGCCACATTGAGCAATGTGAATACGGCATGCAAGCTCAACCTTTCCGGAACAGCTGCGCCTACCGTTGTCGGTGAAATAAACGGGACACTAACCAGAACAGGTGACGAATATTTCGCTGCCGAGAAGGTGAATTCAGAAGGTGTTGCGGTGTTTCAGATTGCCGCACCCGCCCTTGAGACAGCATCCGAAGCACGCGTTCTGAAGGTAACACAAGGGCAGGACATTTTCGAGTATGATAATTTCTCAAAGAATCCCTTGTCAGAAGCTACTTCAGTCAACACAGTTTGCCAACTCTTCCGTTTGATTCCCGTTGAACGTGTAAGTCTGGATAATAAGACCTGGACCCTTGATATAAGTACATCATTTACCCTCACTGCTACAGTATATCCCGACAACGCCACCGTCAAGAGTGTCACCTGGTCCAGCAGTGATGACGGCGTAGCCACCGTTGACGCATCAGGAATCGTCACGGCTATATCTGCCGGCACCGCCACCATCACTGTCACTACTGCCGACGGATTGAAAACCGCTTCCTGCTCTGTCATTGTCATGCCGGAATTTCACTCCGGCAAGTTCAGTGTAGCAGAGGACAAGCAGGTTTACTTCTCACAAGGTAACCTTTGGTATGAGGCAAAGACGGGCACTTTCAACTTTGAAGCAAATCAGTATGAATTCGCATCATATTGGAACGCTGACCATGTATCTTATTTTTTCTGGAGCAAGACCGCTTCCGTAACCTATGCTAAGTCATACAGTGATTCCGGTGCGAGCGACACTGACATATTCTTTACTAATTCTACATCCGAAACGGCTAATCCCGATTTTACCGTCAATGGAATTTCAGGGAAATATCGTACTCTCTCCGCAGACGAGTGGGACTACCTGTTCAACGAAAGAAAAGTTAAAGGTTACACTGGTGAAGACCGTTCATATTCCTTCGGTATTACCTATGGTGGAAAGGTGGGCCTTGTTCTCTATCCGGATGATTATTCTGGAACTGCAATCTCCGGCCAAGTTACGGCTCTTCCTGAAGGAGTCGTCTTCCTTCCTGCTGCAGGCGGCCGCTCGGGTATCAATGTCAAAGGTGTTGGCGAATATGGCATCTATTGGTCGGCATCTCCAAGACCTGATTATCCTGGACGTGCATTCAAAATGGAATACACCAGACCTTTACTCAGCCCTTCCGTAGAATACCGTTACATTGGCGCTCCCGTCCGCCTTGTAACAGATGAGTAAAACCAATAATCCAAACATATATGCAGCCGTATGTCCTTCAAAAGATATACGGCTGCTTTAGTATCTGAAAATCATTGTTTTAGTCCAGAATACAATAAGTCTTGAGCAACGGATTTCCTCTCTTGTGGAACAAAAATGAGAAAATTTCCCAAAGCACACCGGAACTTTCACTATTTTGAAATAAGTGTTGAATTCTGTAGTGTTCCTATGGATTTTTATACTATATTTGTTAATTATGGAATTCAGGTGGAAAACAGGCAACGAAAACGGTCTCCAGTTCAAGATGTCGGCAGTAGTAACGTCTGCAGTGCTGCTCGTCTCCACCATAATTCTGCTGATTATGGCAGGCGTCATACGGAAAAAATATGAAAAGTTCATCAATGAACGTATCTCCGACGACCTCATAGCCATCAGCCAGAACATAGAGCAGAGAATATTGAGGATAGAGGACGCCACGAATACCTTTTCCGGCTTGGCGACTCCCATTTTATTGCACAAAGACAGACTTGACACGCTGCTTGTACGCAGTGTCAAGTCTATGACGGACATAATGGGCGTATCAATAGTCTCCATGAAAGAGTCTCTGCCAGATGACGGAATCTTAGAGCATTATGCCTATAACGACAGCGAGCACGGAATCATCACAGAATCCTGCCTGCACGATACCGGTATCGATTCCAATCCGCTATGGAAAGCTTCCTTCATCGACGGAAAAAAAGGCTGGAGCGGCCCTCTCAAGGACTTCAAAGAGCAAGAGGATATCATCTGTTATTATGTCCCCCTGTATGATAACGGAGCAAATCGCATCGGAGTCATATATTCTTATATCAAACTCAGTACACTCACGACATTCGTCACATCCTACAAGGTCAGGAAAGACATAGACATCAGCGTATATACTGCAAACGGCTCCATGGTTGTTGCTCCGGATGATTATATCCTCAAGCTCAAACCGGAGGACATGATCGTAAGGGATTGTAACATAGACCATCTTGACTGGAAAATAGTCCTTTCCGCCGATAGGAAGATCATTGACAAAGAAGTAGGGAAGGCGATGGCTACGCTTGCGCTTCTT